>JAGOBT010000181.1 GCA_017999135.1 Burkholderiaceae bacterium | reverse complement strand
GGGCAATGGCGCGGCCATCCTGCCCGGCGAGGTGCAGCGCATGACGGCCGGCACCGGCGTGCGCCACAGCGAGTTCAACCATGCGCAGGGCAGCGCCACGCACTTCCTGCAGATCTGGATCCTGCCGGCGCGCGGCGGCCTGCCGCCCGGCTATGAGCAAAAGGCCTTCAGCGATGCCGACAAGCGCGGCAAGCTGCGCCTGGTGGCCGCGCCGGGCGGCGTGGACGGCGCAGTGACCTTGAACGCCGACGCCAGCATCCGCGCCGGGCTGTTCGACGGCGATGAATCGGCCACGCTGGCGCTGCCGGCCGGCCGCAAGACCTGGGTGCACGTGGCGCGCGGCAGCATCACCGCCAACGGCCACGCGCTGCAGGCGGGTGACGCCATCGGGCTGGTGGGCGAGCCGCAGCTGGTGCTGGAACAGGGCAGCGGCGCCGAAGTGCTGGTGTTCGACCTGGCGGCCTGATCGGCGGCGCGCGGCCGCTACAGTGCCGCCCGATGGACACCCTGCTCAAGCCCCTGCTGCTGCTGCCCTGGCCCGATTGGCTGGCGCTGGTGCTGTTCTTTGCCGGCTGGTCGGGCTATGCGCACTGGGCGCGGCAGCGGGCGCAGCTGCGGCCGTCGATCCTGGCCACCACCAACCAGTGGCGGCGGCGCTGGATGCTGCAGGCCACCTTCCGCGACAACCGCATCGTCGATTCGGCCGTCACCCAGAGCCTGTCGGCCAGCCCGCAGTTCTTCGCGTCGACCAGCATCCTGATCATCGGCGGCCTGCTGGCCGCGCTGGGCGCCACCGACAAGGCCAGCGGCCTGGTGCAGGAGATCCCGTTCGCCGCCCGCACCAGCGCGCTGGTGTTCGACCTGAAGCTGGCGCTGCTGGCGGCGATCTTCGTGCACGCCTTCTTCCGCTTCACCTGGAGCCTGCGGCAGTACAGCTTCGGCGCCATCATCGTGGGCGCCGCGCCCGAGGCCAAGCAGTTCACCGGGATGGACGACGCCCAGCGTGAGCTGTTCGCCGACCGCGCCGGCCGGGTGATGGGCCTGGCCGCCGAGACCTTCAACGACGGCCTGCGTGCCTACTACATGAGCTTTGCGGCGGTGGCCTGGTTCTTCTCGGCCTGGGCCTTCATGGCCGCGACGGCGGCGGTGCTGGTGGTGCTGTACCGGCGCGAGTTCCGCTCCGAGGTGCTGCTGGCGCTGCGCGAGGGGCTGGGGCCGATGCAGCCGCCCACGCCGCCCTGACCGCCGGCTCAGCGCGGCAAGAACGCCCGCACGGCCGCCACGGTGCGCGCCGGGTCTTCCTCGTGCGGCACATGGCCCAGGTCGTCGAACACCTGCACCCGGCTGCCGGGGATGTCGGCCGCAAAGCGCTGGGCCGTGGCCGGCACGATGATGCGGTCGCGCCCGCCCCACAGGATGAGCGTGGGCGCGGTCACGCCAGTCACCTTGTCCACGCCTTCGTCGCGGGACCAGGTGCGTGCCCGCTCCACCAATGCAGCGCGGTTGCCGGCGCGCAGGGTCAGGTCGAAGTAGCGGTCGACCAGCGGCTCGGTGATCTTCGCCGGGTCGCCGTACACCGCCACCAGGCCCTGCACGATGATCGGCCGCGGCAGCACATGCTCGGCCAGCCGGCCCAGCACCGGCAGCCGGGCGATCTGCCAGCCCAGCGGGATGGTGGCGTCGCCGATCGGGTAGCCGGCCGAATCCACCAGCACCAGGGCGGCCACCCGCTGCGGCGCGCTGGCCGCGATGCGCCAGGCCACCTCGCCGCCCAGGCTGTTGCCGGCGATGGCAAAGCGCTGCACGCCCAGCCGGTCCAGCACCGCCAGCACGAAGCGGGCGTAGTTGGCGCCGGTGTAGGCCTGGCCGGCCCAGGTGCCGGTGAACGGGCCGGTCAGCCCGAAGGCGGGCAGGTCGAGCCGGATCACCCGGCGCTGCGGGCGCAGGGCCGTGGTCCAGCCATCCCAGGTGTGCAGGCTGGCCGACGTGCCGTGGATCAGCACGATCGGCGTGGCGTCGGCCTGCGGGCCTTCGTCGCGGTAGTGCACCAGCTGGCCGTCCAGGTCCATGAACTCCGATGGCGGCTGGGCCCAGCGGCCGACCAGGCCCTCGACCGGCAGGTCGGGCGCGCGCACCAGCGGGACGGCCAGCGCGCTCAGCAGGATCAGGATGCCGACCAGGCGGCGCACCAGGCCCATGGCGGTGGCGTCAGGCGGGTTGGTCGGCCGGGATCGGGGCGGGGGCCGGGCTGGGCGTGAGACTGGGCGCGAGGGCCACCCGGTCGTCGAAGACGAAGCAGCTGCCACGCCAGCCGGGTGCCGCGCCGCCGGTGTCCTCGAAGTACTTCAGGATGCCGCCTTCCAGCTGCAGTGCATGCGGCACGCCCAGGTCCTGCAGCACCAGCGCGGCCTTTTCGCAGCGGATGCCGCCGGTGCAGTAGCTGACCACGGTGTGGCCGGCCAGCGCATCCCGGTGCACCGCCACGGCGGCCGGGAAATCGCTGAACTTCTGCAGCCGCCAGTCGATGGCGCCGTCGAAGGCACCGGCGTCGACCTCGAAGCCATTGCGGGTGTCCAGCAGGGCCAGCGGCCGGCCGGCGTCGCAGTGGCCCTGGGTGATCCAGCGGGCCAGCGTGGCGGCGCTGACGGCCGGTGCGCGGCCCGCGGCCGGCCGCACGTCATGCACAACCCCGGGCATGTTCATGCGGATGATCTCGGGCTTGATCTTCACCTTCAGCCGGCCGAAGGGCTGGGTGGTGCTCCAGCTGTCCTTGGTGGGCAGGCCGTCGAGCCCCGGTTGGGCGCGGGCCACCGCCAGCCAGGCGCCGATGCCGTCGGCCGGGCCGGCCAGGCACAGGTTGATGCCTTCTTCGGCCAGCAGCACGGTGCCGCGCACACCGTGCGCCTGGGCGGTGTCGAACAGCCGCTGGCGCAAGGCCGGCAGGTCGGCCAGGGGCACGAAACGGTAGGTGGCGATGTTGAGGAAGGGCGCGGTCACTGCCGGATTGTAAAAACCCCGCTCCCTACAATCGCCGGATGTCTTTCGTCCACCTGCGCACCCACACCGAATACTCCGTCGTCGACGGCACCCTGCGGGTCGACGATGCCGCGGCCGCGGCCAAGGCCGATGGCCAGCCGGCGCTGGCGATCACCGACCTGTCCAACCTGTTCGGCGCGGTCAAGTTCTACAAGGCCTGCCGCGGCAAGGGTGTCAAGCCGATCATCGGCGCCGACATCTTCGTCGAGCCCGAGCAGGCCATCCCCGGCAACACGCCAGCGGCCACGCGCCTGCTGCTGCTGGTGCAGAACCGCCAGGGCTACCTGAACCTGTGTGAACTGCTGGCCCGCGGCTGGGTGCAGAACGCCCAGCGCGCCCAGGCCTGGATCACCTGGGATTGGCTGGCCGAGTTGGGCGGCGGGCTGATTGCCTTGTCGGGCGCCGACCTGGGCGCGGTGGGCCAGGCCCTGCTGGCCGGCGACACCGAGCGCGCCCGCGCGGTGGCGCAGCGCTTGAGCAGCCTGTTCCCCGGCCGCTTCTACATCGAGCTGCAGCGCGCCGGCCTGCCGCAGCATGAGCCGCATGTGCGGGTCGCGGTGCCGCTGGCCGCGGCCCTGGGCCTGCCGGTGGTGGCCACCCACCCGATCGAGTTCGCCGAGCCGGATGACTTCGACGCCCACGAGGCCCGGGTGTGCGTGGCCGAGGGCGAGACCCTGGCCAACCCCAAGCGTGTGAAGCGCTTCGGCCGCGAGCAGTATTTCAAGACCCAGGCGCAGATGGAGGCGCTGTTCGCCGACGTGCCCAGTGCGGTGGCCAACACCCTGGCGATTGCCCAGCGCTGCAACCTGACGCTGGCCATGGGCAAGAACTACCTGCCCGACTTTCCCACGCCCATCCAGGCCGACGGCACGCCGATGCCGATGGGCGACTATTTCCGCCAGGCCAGCTTCGAGGGCCTGGAGCAGCGGCTGGTGCAGCTGTTCCCCGATGCCGCCAAGCGTGAAGCCGAGCGAGCGCGCTATGTCGAGCGGCTGGACTTCGAGATCAACACCATCCTGAAGATGGGCTTCCCCGGCTACTTCCTGATCGTGGCCGACTTCATCAACTGGGCCAAGAACAACGGCTGCCCGGTGGGCCCGGGCCGCGGCTCGGGCGCCGGCAGCCTGGTGGCCTATGCGCTGAAGATCACCGACCTGGACCCGCTGCACTACAAGCTGCTGTTCGAGCGCTTCCTGAACCCCGAGCGGGTGTCGATGCCCGACTTCGACATCGACTTCTGCCAGGGCAACCGCGACCGGGTGATCGACTACGTCAAGGACAAGTACGGCCGCGCCGCGGTGAGCCAGATCGCCACCTTCGGCACCATGGCCGCCAAGGCCGCGCTGCGTGACATCGGCCGGGTGCTGGGCATGGGCTACGGCCATGTGGACAGCGTGGCCAAGCTGATCCCGGCGCCACCGGGCAAGACGGTGACGCTGGCCAAGGTGCCGGCCAACCCCGACCCCGGCATCATCTACGCCCGCAAGGAAGCACCCGAGCTGGAACAGCGCGAAGCGGCGGAAGAAGAAGTGGCCGAGCTGTTGAGCCTGGCCACGCGGGTGGAAGGCATCGTGCGCAACATCGGCATGCATGCCGGCGGCGTGCTGATCGCGCCGGGCAAGATCACCGACTTCTGCCCGCTGTACCAGCAGCCGGGCAGTGACTCGGCCGTCAGCCAGTACGACAAGGATGACGTCGAAGCCATCGGCCTGGTGAAGTTCGACTTCCTGGGCCTGGCCACGCTGACCATCCTGGAGCTGGCGAAGGACTTCATCGTCGCCCGCAACCCCGACAAGCAGGACTTCAGCTTCGACAACATCCCGCTGGACGACCCGCGGGTCTACAAGCTGTTCTCCGACGGCCTGACCGAGAGCGTGTTCCAGTTTGAATCACGCGGCATGCAGGGCATGCTGCGCGACGCCAAGCCCAGCCGGCTGGAAGACCTGATCGCGCTGAACGCGCTGTACCGCCCGGGCCCGATGGACCTGATCCCCAGCTTCGTGGCGCGCAAGCACGGCAAGGAGGTGGTGGAGTACCCGCACCCGCTGCTGGAGCAGGTGCTCAGCGAGACCTACGGGATCATGGTCTACCAGGAGCAGGTGATGCAGAGCGCCCAGATCCTGGGCGGCTACAGCCTGGGTGGTGCCGACCTGCTGCGCCGCGCCATGGGCAAGAAGAAGGCCGAGGAGATGGCCCAGCACCGGGAGATCTTCCGCAAGGGTGCCGGCGAGCAGGGCATCGGCCAGGAGAAGGCCGACGAGGTGTTCGATTTGATGGAGAAGTTCGCGGGCTATGGCTTCAACAAGAGCCATGCCGCCGCCTACAGCCTGCTGGCCTACCACACGGCCTGGCTGAAGGTGCACCACACGGCCGAGTTCTACGCCGCGAACATGACCATCGAGATGGACGACACCGACAAGCTGAAGGTGTTGCTCAACGATGCCAAGCTGTTCGGCATCAGCTTCTCGTCGCCCGATGTCAACGAGGGCACTTACCGCTTCGAGCCGCTGGAGAAGAAGCGGGTGCGGTATGCCCTGGGCGCCGTGAAGGGCACAGGCCAGAGCGCAGTGGAGGCCATCGTGGAAGCGCGTGAGGCGGGCGGCCGCTTCCACAGCTTCTTCGACTTCTGCGCCCGGGTGGACCGCAAGCGCGTGAACAAGCGGGCGGTGGAGGCGCTGATCAAGGCCGGCGCGTTTGATGCGCTGCATGCCGACCGCGCCAGCCTCGTGGCCAGCGTGGGCCTGGGCTTCGAATTTGCCGAGCACCAGGTGGTCAACGCCAGCCAGGGCGGGTTGTTCGACGACGGCGACCATGGCTCGTCGACGCAGGAGCCGCCGCTGGCCCAGGCCGCGGCCTGGAGCATCAAGGAGCGTCTGCTGTTCGAGAAGACGGCGGTGGGCTTCTTCCTGTCGGGCCACCTGTTCCAGCAGAGTGAGACGGAAGTGCGGCGCTTCTGCAAGCGGCGCATCGCCGATCTGGTCGACAGCCGGGATCCGCAGTTGCTGGCCGGCATCGTCAGCGAGCTGCGCTTCGTCAACGGCCAGCGCGGCCGGGTGGCCATCTTCAAGCTCGACGACCAGAGCGAGGCCATCGAGGCGGTGGCCAGCGACGAGCTGATCGAAGCCAACAAGGCGCTGTTCGTCGAGGACGAACTGCTGATCGTGCAGGGCAAGGTGCAACCCGACCGGTTCTCGGGCGGTCTGCGGCTGAACGTCAACGCGGTGTGGGACCTGGCTGCGGCGCGGGCGCGCTTCGGCCGCTACCTGGCGCTGGCGATGAACGGCGGCGGCGTGGCACCGCTGGCCGATCTGGTGAGCACCTGGCCCGCGAAGCGCGAGACCGGCGACGACGGCCTGCAGCGGGTGCTGGGCCTGCCGCTGCGGCTGCGCATCGCCCGGCAGACGGCCGATGCCAGCGCCCAGGCCGAGCTGGACCTGGGCGAGGACGGCCGCTTCTGGCCCAGCGACGAGGCCCTGGCCCGCTGCAAGGCCCTGGCCCACGGCGGCCGCGCCGAGATCGTCTACGAGGCGTCCTGACCCGGGCGGCGGCGATGCGCTGGGTGGCCCCGCCCGACGACCTGCGGCCGTGGACCGACGGCGGCGTGGTGGTGCAGGCGCCGGCCACGCTGGCGGCCAGCCACTTTCCTGCCCTGGTGGGCAGCATGCTGGTGCTGCGGC
>JAGOBT010000180.1 GCA_017999135.1 Burkholderiaceae bacterium | reverse complement strand
CCGGGGCGACCGTTCAAAGCGCCAGACTGCGGCTCTACCAGGCAGGGGCCGACGTCAACAACTTCATGGAGCAAAACGCGGCGACCTCGTGGAGCTTCGACATGGTTCCGCCCATCACACCGCCGGCGGACGGCGCGTTCGGCGTGAGCCAGGTGCGGGTGCAGGGCGGGCAGGTGCTTGGCGTGGCCGCCGGGCAAATGATTGGCGCATCGGTCACCGCCGTGTCGCCGGTTTCGGCGAACTTTGCCAGCGTGGTTCCCAGCGCATTGAACAACTCTTTCGGACTGCACTTCACCGCCTTTGGCCCTGTGGTGACGTGTTTCGGCTGCAGCAACACTGGCAGCGGCTTCAACTCGGACAACTCGAACAGGGTGGCCGGCACTACCGGTCTGACGCAGTTTCTGGTGACCTTCAACGACAACGGCGAGTCGACTGCTGGCGTGGACAGCAACGGCAAGCCCATCGGTGCAGTGCTGGACAGCCGCGGCAACTTCGTTCGACTCGGCACCACCGGCGTCGTGCCGGAGCCAGGCTCGCTGGGCCTGGCGTTGACGGCGCTGCTGGCACTGGGCGCATTGGGGCGCCGCAGCCGCCATCCAGGCCGTTGAGCGAATCCGCTTGCCGCGCTGCCGTGCGTCAAGAGCGAGCCAGCGTGGACAGGGCGACGTGATGCGCCTGACGGCGATCCCAGGTCCGACCGTCCTGCAGCGCAAGTTCAAACGCCGCGGACCCGATGGCCTGGCGCAGTGCATCCACCAAATCCAGCCAGGCGCGGTGGGCGCGCGGGCTTTGCGCCAAACCAGCAGCGGCCCGGCCCTGTTCGGCCGCGCCGGCCAGTGCAGCGGCCAACGCCATCTCCGTGCCGCCCCGCTGCACCGCCCAGGCCACCGTGTCTTCCAACGCTTGCAGCCAAGGCGCACGCATGGCAAAGCGGTCGAAGGCCTGCAGCGCGGCCTGCAAGTGCGCTGCAGCCGGCTCCAGCCGGCCGGCGGCCAGGTCGACCCGGGCCAGCGCCCCGCGGGCCTGGGCCTCGCCACGCAGGTCGCCCGCCTCGGCGCAGATCGCCAGCGACCGCGCATGCCCCTGCGCCGCCGCGTCGATGTCGCCCCGGGCCAGGGCCAGGTCGGCCAGCGCCCGCTCCACTTCACCTTCCGTCTCGGGGTGCTTGATGGTGCGGGCCAGCGCCAGCGCGGCCTGCAGGTGCGCCAGTGCCGCCGCATCGTCGCCGGCGAAGGCCTCGGCCTCGCCCAGCTGCAGCAGGGTGATGGCCTCGCCCACGCGGTAGCCGCTGGTGCTGAAGCTGGCCAGCGCCTCGCGCGCATCGGCCTGGGCACCCGCCGCGTCGCCGCCGCCCAGCCGGGTGACCGACCGGGTGGACAGCGTGGCCGCCACATCCACCGTGTTGCCGATCGCGCGGCGGCGGGCCAGGCAATCGTCCAGCAGGCGCAGCGCCTCGGCCAGATCACCCTCGGACAGCGCCAGCGCCGCCGCCACATACAGCACATGGCCCAGCGCCTGGTCCGACGCCTGCACCGCCGGCATGGTGCGCATGGCGTTGACCGCGTCGCGGCCCTCGCGCACATGGCCGCGCATGATCCAGAAGTTCTGCAGCGCCACCGCCAGCTTCACCGCCACGAACGGGTCGCCGCCCGGCGCGCCGGCCGCCTGGGCGGTGGCCATGGCCACGCGCAGGTTGTCGTGCTCGGTGGACAGCCGGTCCACCCACTGGCCTTGCTCGGGGCCCTGCAGGCCGTCGCGCCCCTGCTTGGCCAGCGTGAAGTACACGCCGCAGTGCCGTGCGGCGGTGGCGGCCCGGTCGCCGGCGGCGGCCAGCTTCTCGGCGGCGTAGTCGCGCAGCGTCTCCAGCATCTGGTAGCGCGCACTGCCGCCGTGCTGCTGCAGCCCGAGCAGCGATTTCTCGACCAGTGAGCCCAGCAGGTCGGGCACCTCCCAGTCGGGCACCAGGTCGTCGTCGGCGCACACCTGCTCGGCGGCGTCCAGCGCAAAGCCGCCGGCGAACACCGCCACCCGCTGCAGCAGGCACTGCTCGGCCGGGCTGAGCATGTCGTACGACCAGTCGACCAGCGCGCGCAGCGTCTGCTGGCGCTCGGCCAGCACCACCGAGCCGCCGGTGAGCACCTGGTAGCGCTTGGCCAGGCGGCGGTTGATGTCGGGCACCGACATGCTGCGCACCCGGGCAGCGGCCAGCTCCAGCGCCAGCGGGATGCCCTCCAGCCGGGCCACCAGCGCCGCCACGGCCGGCAGCTCGTCGGCGCCGGGCTGGAAGTCGGGCCGGTGCGCCTGCGCCCGCTGCACGAACAGCTGCACCGCCGGTGAGCCGGCCAGCTGCTCGGCGCTGTCGGCCGCGCCGGGCACGGCCAGCGGCAGGATCGGATAGACCCGCTCGCCGGGCAGGCGCAGGGCCTCGCGGCTGCTGGCGATGCAGGTGATCTGCGGTGCCGCCTGCAGCAGCGCATGGGCCAGGCGGGCGGCCGGTGCCAGCAGGTGCTCGCAGTTGTCCAGGATCAGCAGCAGGCGCCGGCCCTGCACATGGGCCTGCAGCGCCTGCAGCAGCGGCCGGCCGGGCTCTTCGCGCACGCCCAGGGCCTGGGCGGCGGCACTGGGCACCAGCGCGCCGTCGCGCAGCGGCGCCAGGTCGAGAAACCACACGCCGTCGGGATACTCGGCCATCTGCTCGGCGGCCAGCTGCAGCGACAACCGCGTCTTGCCCAGCCCGCCCATGCCCAGCAGCGTGACCATGCGCGCCTGGCGCAGCAGCGCCTTCAGCTCGGCCAGCTCGCGGGCGCGGCCGACAAACGACGTCAGCTGCGTCGGCAGGTTGTTGGCGATCTGGCGCACCGGCAGCCAGCGCTCGCCCTGGCGCACCACACGGTAGGCCTTCTCGCCGTCGTCGGGCGCGCCCAGGTCGGCGCCGTCGGCCCCCAGTGCGTGCAAGGCCACCGGGTCAGCCACGCCCTTGAGCACCCAGTGGCCCTGCGGCTGGGTGACCACGCCGGTGCCTGGCGCCAGCAGCACGCCTTCGGCCACCAGGGCCTGGTGCGCCTCGTCGCTCAGCAGGGTCTGGCCGCCGCGGGCCAGCGCCATCACCCGCGCCGCGGTGGGCTTGGCCAGGCCGTCCACTTCCAGCGGCTTGGCACCGCGGGCCACGTCTTCGGGCAGGTTCTCGCGCAGCAGCACCGGGCCCACATGCAGGCCGGCGCGCGCGGCCAGCGGCGGCTGCAGGCCAGCCAGCGCGCGGTGGTAGGCCAGCGCGTACTGCGCCGCGTCGGCCGGGCTGTCGAACAGCAGCAGCATGCCGTCGGTCTTGTCGATCTCGCGCCCGCGCCACGGCAGCAGCAGGTCGCGCGCCAGGCGGTCGTGCGCCGCCCACAGGTCGGCCATGGCGCGGTCGCCCAGCCGCTGCGACAGCTGGGTGCTGTCGACCACATCGGTCAGCAGCAGGGCGCGGACAGTCTGCACGGCGCGGGGTGTTGCAGGCTCAGGCGGCCAGCTGGCGGCGCATGGCGTCGATCACCGCCCTGTAGTCGGGCTGGCCGAAGATGGCGCTGCCGGCCACGAAGGTGTCGGCGCCGGCGTCGGCCACGGCGCGGATGTTGTCGGTCTTGATGCCGCCGTCCACCTCCAGCCGGATGTCACGCCCGCTGGCGTCGATGATCCTGCGCAGCTTCTCCACCTTGCGCAGCGCCGCGGGGATGAAGCTCTGACCGCCGAAGCCGGGGTTCACGCTCATCACCAGCACCAGGTCGACCTTGTCGATCACCCACTCCAGCAGGTCGATGGGCGTGGCCGGGTTGAACACCAGCCCGGCCTGGCAGCCGGCCGCCCGGATCAGCTGCAGCGTGCGGTCGACATGGGCGCTGGCGTCGGGGTGGAAGCTGATCAGGTCGGCGCCGGCCTGGGCGAAGGCCTGGGCCAGCGCATCGACCGGCTGCACCATCAGGTGCACGTCGATCGGCACGCGGCTGCCGTCGGCCCGCACCGCATGCGGGCGCAGCGCCTGGCACACCATCGGGCCGAAGGTGAGGTTGGGCACGTAGTGGTTGTCCATCACGTCGAAGTGGATCCAGTCGGCGCCGGCGGCGATGACGGTCTTCACCTCGTCGCCCAGCCGGGCGAAGTCGGCCGAGAGCAGGCTGGGGGCGATGCGGAAGGTGCGGGGCATGCAGTGGCTCGGGGGTGGGTTGGCAGGGCGGGCGCCGGATTTTCACTTGCTTCCTAGAATGCGGCGCATGGCCCAACCCCGATTCACCTCCACCGTGGCCGTGCGGCCACTGCCCGAGCAGACCGACGCCGCCCAGCAGCTCTACGGTTTTGCCTACACCGTCACCATCCGCAACACCGGTGATGTGCCGGCGCAGCTGGTGGCGCGGCACTGGCAGATCAACGACCACCGCGGCGGCGTGCAGCAGGTGCGCGGCCTGGGCGTGGTGGGCCATCAGCCGCTGCTCAAGCCCGGTGAGCAGTTCGAATACACCAGCTGGGCGCAGATCGCCACGCCGCAGGGGTCGATGCAGGGCCGCTTCTTCTGCATCACCGAAGACGCCCACTGGTTCGAGAGCCCGGTGCCCGAGTTCGCGCTGGCCGACACCGCCGCGCTGCATTGATGCGGCCGCCCACACGCCAGCCGCGGGCCGCCGCATGACGGCCGCCACCTGGGACCTGACGGCGCTGCTGAACGCTGCCGACCCGAAGGCCGGCCGCCCCGAGCGCCACCTGTGGCTGGTGCGGCTGTTCGAATGGCTGCGCCACGGGCAGACCGACGGCGACGCCGACGGCGGCAAGACCCCCAGGCCGGTGCTGCGCCTGAAGCACCTGCTGAACATGCTGGAGCGCAACCCCGAGCCGCGGGAACGCATCGTGGCGCTGCTGGGCCGCTTCTGGCGCGAAACCGACCTGGCCGCGCTGCTGGCCGACTTCGGCTTCACCGCCCGGCGCGACCTGATGGGCGAGGTGGGTGAGCGCCTGGCCCTGCGCCTGCTGCCCGCCACGCCCGACACCGACGACGGCGCGGCGCTGTTCCAGCTGCTGTTCCGCGACGATGCCGACGCCGGCTGGCTGCACGCGATCGACCCCGACACGCTGGGCCGCCTGGCCACGCTGCTGTCGACCGCGCGTGGCGGCAGTGGCCAGGCCGACGACTGGCGCGCGCCTCTGCTGCAGGCCACCACCTGGCTGATCAGCGCGATCCGCGCCGCCGCCTTCGCGCCGGCCCTGCGCCAGCGCATGGGCCCCGAGCTGCTGGCCGACCGGCCGTTCGAGCAGCTGGTGCGGGTGAGCGAGGGCCTGGTGGACGCACTGGCGGCCGGTGACCAGGCCGCCACCGCGCAGCAGGCCACCTACCTGCGCGCGCTGCTGCAGCGCTGCCGGGCGGCCGCCGCCAGCGTCACCGACCACCTGGAGGCGCACGGCGTCTCGGTGAACATCGTCTTCGAGGTCGAGCAGCTGACCGCCCGCTGCGACCGGCTGGAATCGGTGCTCGACCTGCTGCTGTCCGACCAGCCGCAGCGCGAACTGCAACGCCTGCTGGTGCGCCTGGTGCAACTGGCCAAGCAGCGGCGCAGCCTGCGCGCGCTGCTGGGGCGGCAGTACTCGCTGATGGCACGCAAGGTGGCCGAGCGCCATGCCGAGACCGGCGAGCACTACATCACCCGCAACCGCGACGAATACCGCGCCATGCTGCGCGCCGCGCTGGGCGGTGGCGCCATCATCGGCGGCACCACCTTTGCCAAGTTCGCCATCCTGGCGCTGGGGCTGGCGCCGTTCTGGGCCGGCTTCGGCGCCGGCATGAACTACGCCATCAGCTTCCTGATCGTGCACCTGCTGCACTGGACGGTGGCCACCAAGCAGCCGGCGATGACGGCGCCGGCCATGGCCGAGAAGCTGGGCGCGCTGCACCTCGCCGCCAGCGGCGCGACCCCGGCGGCCGACCCGGCCACCGTGTCCGAACGCGAGGCGCAGGCGATCAGCGGCTTCGTCGACGAGGTGACGCACCTGGTGCGCTCGCAGATCGCCGGCATCGTGGGCAACATCGTCGCGGTGATCCCGGTGGTGGTGGTGGTGCAGTGGGCCGCCTGGTGGCTGGCCGGCGCGCCGCTGGTCAGCGAGAAGAGCGCGCACTACGTGCTGCATTCGCTGACCCTGCTGGGCCCGACGGCACTGTTTGCCGCCTTCACCGGGGTGCTGCTGTTCGCCAGCAGCCTGATCGCCGGCTGGGTGGAGAACTGGTTCGTCTACCACCGGCTCGACAGCGCGCTGGCGCACCACCCCGGCATCGTGGCCCGGCTGGGCGCGTCGCGGGCGCAGCGCTGGTCGATCTGGTGGCGCGGCAACATCTCGGGTGTGGCGGCCAATGTGTCGCTGGGCCTGCTGCTGGGCCTGGTGCCGGTGGTGCTGGCCTTCGTCGGCATCCCGCTCGATGTGCGCCACGTCACCCTGGGCACCGGCCAGCTGGCCGCGGCGGCCAGCACGCTGGGCTGGCAGATCCTGGCCGAGCCGGCCTTCTGGTGGTGCGTGGCCGGCCTGGCCGCCACCGGTGCGCTGAACCTGGGCGTCAGCTTCTGGCTGGCGCTGAAGGTGGCGCTGCGCTCGCGCGGCATCACCCTGGCCGACCGGCGCCGGCTGTATGCCGCCATCCGGCTGCGGCTGCGGCAGTCGCCGCGCAGCTTCCTGCTGCCGGACCGCACCCCATGACCGG
>JAGOBT010000179.1 GCA_017999135.1 Burkholderiaceae bacterium | reverse complement strand
CGGGCGGCGTGTAGAAGGCCAGCTTGGCCGGCGGTGCGTCGGCCGCAAAGGCGCGCACGGCGTCGATGCGGCCCACCGCCAGCGCGTTCAGGCGCTCGCGCAGCGCGGCTTCCAGGGCCGGCTCCCAGCCTGGTTCGATGTGCAGGCGGGTCCACAGGCCGGGCAGGCCGTCCAGCCCGTGCTTCGCCAGCCAGGGCTTCAGCTTGCCTTCGGTCTGCACCTTCTCCTGCAGCGCGCGCAGGGCCTGCAGCCGGGCGCTGATGTCGCCGTGCTTGCCGCTCTCGGCATTGGCCGCCTGCTGGGCCGTGCGGCGCTGGTCTTCCAGCGTGGGCACCTGGGTCTGCAGGTCCTGCAGGCGGGCGTCGGCCACGGCATGGGTCTCGTCGGCCTCGGCGCTCTGGGTGCGCAGCGCTTGCAGCCGGGCCAGGTCGGGCGTGGCCAGGCCGCGGCGCTCGGTGTGCAGGCGCTCGCGGCGGGCGCGCAAGGCCTTGCTCTGCTCGTCAATGCTGCGGCTCTCGGCCGCCAGCACCTGGATCTGCTGCTGCACCGCATTGACCTGCTCGCGCTGCGCGTTGGCGCGGCCCTGGGCGGCGCGCACCGCGTCTTCGACATCCGGCAGCCGCATCGCCTGCTCTTCAGCCTGGGCGGCCAGGATCTCGGCCTGCTCGTCGGCCGCGGCGATCTGCTCGGCGATGGTCTCCAGCTCGACCTCGGCGGCGCTGCGGCGCTGCTGCCATTGGCTGGTCTGGGTCTGCAGGTCCGTCAGGCGCTGCTGCACCCGCTGGCGGCTGTCGACCACGTAGCGGATGCGCTCTTCCAGCCGGCTGACCTCCAGCGCCGCCTGGGCCAGGTCACCCTGGGCCAGATGCAGCTTGTCGCTGGCGGCGTAGTGCTCCTGGCGCACCGTCTCCAGCGCGGCTTCCACGTGGCGCAGCTCGGCCAGGCGCGCTTCCAGCGCATTGGTGGCGGCGCTGATGGCCTGGGCCACGCGGGCTTCTTCCGTCGCGGCGTCGCGCTGCTTCAGGAACCACAGCTGGTGCAGCTTGGTGGTGCCGGCCTCCTGCAGCGCGTGGTAGCGCGTGGCCACCTCGGCCTGCTTCTCCAGCTTGTCGAGGTTGGCGTTCAGCTCGCGCAGGATGTCGTCGACGCGGGTCAGGTTCTCGCGCGTGTCACGCAGGCGCAGTTCGGTCTCGCGGCGGCGCTCCTTGTACTTGCTGACGCCGGCGGCTTCTTCCAGGAACAGCCGCAATTCTTCAGGCCGCGATTCGATGATCCGGCTGATGGTGCCCTGGCCGATGATGGCGTAGGCCCGCGGGCCCAGGCCGGTGCCCAGAAACACGTCCTGCACGTCGCGCCGGCGCACCGGCTGGTTGTTGATGAAGTAGCTGCTGGTGCCGTCACGTGTCAGCACGCGCTTGACGGCGATCTCGGCAAACTGGCTCCAGGATCCGCCGGCGCGGGCGTCTTCATTGCTGAACACCAGCTCCACGCTGGCGCGGCTGGCCGGCTTGCGCTGACCGCTGCCGTTGAAGATGACGTCCTGCATGCTCTCGCCACGCAGCTCGCTGGCCTTGCTTTCGCCCAGCACCCAGCGCACCGCGTCCATGATGTTGGACTTGCCGCAGCCGTTGGGGCCGACCACGCCCACCCGCTGGCCGGGCAGCTGGAAGGTGGTGGGTTCGGCGAAGGACTTGAAGCCCGAGAGCTTGATCTGGTTCAGGCGCATGCGCTGCTGGTGTGCCCCGGGACTGCAGCGGGCGCATTGCACCTGCCGCAAGTCTTTGATTTGTATGGATTTATCGCGTGCCCACCGGGCTGCCGAAGAGGCCGGATGATACCATCGCGCCCCCTTCGGAAACCCTGATCCACCATGGCCAAGAAAGCCGGCAAGACGCCTGCCACCGCCCCCGCTGCCGCCGCACCACCGCTGAACGAGCGGCCGATGCCGCCCAATCCGCCCAGCGCGCCCAGCAAGGACCTGCACGTCTTTCCCAACCCGCAGCCGCAGCGGGATTACCTGATCCAGTTCCAGGTGCCCGAGTTCACCTGCCACTGCCCGCTGACCGGCCAGCCCGACTTCGCCCACTTCACCATCGACATGGTGGCCGACCAGCTGTGCGTGGAGTTGAAGAGCCTGAAGATGTACTTCTGGAGCTACCGCAACGAGGGCGCCTTCCACGAGAAGGTGACCAACACCATCCTCGACGACATCGTGGCCGCCACGCAGCCGCGTTATGCCCGCATCACCGCCAAGTGGTATGTGCGCGGCGGCATCTACACCAACGTGGTGGCCGAGCACCGCCAGAAGGGCTGGAAGCCGCAGCCGGCGGTCGACCTGCCGAGCTTGCCGGTGGAGCGCGGGTTGCTGGCTTGAGCGCGGCCGGCGCCAGCGCGGCGCAGCGCCTGCCCACGCCAGCCGGACCCACGCCGACCGGGCCCACCCATTGGCCCGCCGTGCTGGCCGCAGTGGCCGGCGGCGTGGCAGTGGGCATGAACGTGGGCAAGGTGCCGATGGCCTTGGCCGCGCTGCGGCAGGAGTTCGGCCTGAGCCTGGTCCAGGCCGGCACCGTGTCGTCCACGCTCAGCACGCTGGCCGTGGTGTTTGCCGTGGGCGTGGGCATGCTGACCGGCCGCGTGGGCGCGCTGCGCATGGCGCTGGGCGGGCTGGTGGTCAGCGTGCTGGCCTCGCTGGCGGGGCTGCTGGCCCAAGGCTATGGCGCGCTGATCGCCACCCGCGTGCTGGAGGGGGCCGGGTTCCTGGCGATGGCGGTGGCCGGGCCAGGCCTGGTCAGCGCCGCCGCCGCGCCGCAGGACCGGCGCTTCGCGATCGGCGTGTGGGCCACCTTCATGCCGGCCGGCGCCGGCCTGGGCATGCTGCTGGCGCCCCCGCTGCTGGACACCGCCGGCTGGCGCGGCCTGTGGGCGCTGGTGGCCGCCGTGCTGGCCGGGGCGGCCTGGGCCACCTGGGGACAGCGCCGTCACTTCGGTGCGGCCGCTGGCGGCGGCAGCGCCGCGGCGCCGGGCGCCACCGTGGCACTGCTGCGCCAGCCGCTGGCCTGGCTGCTGACGCTGGCCTTCGGCTGCTGGGCCATCCAGCACTTCTCGCTGATCGTGTGGCTGCCCACCTTCCTGAAAGAGCAGCGCGGCATGGCGGCCGGCCCGGTGGCTGCCCTGACGGCGCTGATGCTGCTGGTCAACGTGCCGGGCAACCTGATCGGGGGCGCGCTGGTGCAGCGCGGCCTGCCACGCGGCTGGCTGGTGGCATTGGCCCATGCCGCCACCGGCGTGTGCGCCCTGGGCCTGGCCGACGACCGCCTGGGCGACGGCCTGCGCTACGGGCTGTGCCTGGCGCTGTCGTTCACCGGCGGGCTGATCCCGGCGGCGGTGATGTCGTCGTCCACCGTGCTGGCGCGGCATCCGGCGCAGATCGGCGTGCTGCAGGGGCTGATCATGCAGGGCTCGCAGGCCGGCCAGTTCATCGGCACACCGCTGATCGCGGCGCTGGTGGCGGCCAGCGGCCAGTGGGGCAGCGTGCGTTGGGTGACCTGCAGCGTGGCCGTGCTGGGCGTGGCGCTGGGCGTGGCTGCCTGGCGGGCCGAGCAGCGCCTGGTGCGCCCACCCGGCACCGGGGCGTAGCGCGCGGGCGCGCCGCGGCCGAACCCTGCCGCAGAATGCGGCGCTGATGCGCCTCTTCATCAGCCACGGGCTGGACAAGAAGTCCCCCGCCGAGATGCAGTTCCTCACCGACATCGTCGACGGGCTGCAGGCGGCGGCGCCTGCCGGGGCGCCGGACATCGAGGTGCTGGTCGACCGCGACAGGCTGCAGGCCGGCGACAGCTGGCGCGACGTGCTGCATGAATGGCTGGCCGAGTGTGACGCCGGCCTGCTGCTGCTGTCGCAGCGCGCGCTGGCCAGCCCCTGGGTGCTGAAGGAATCGACCGTGCTGGCCTACCGCAAGGCCATCGACGCCGACTTTCCGCTCTACCCGGTGCTGCTGGAAGGCCTGAAGAGCGACGCGCTGGCCAGCCAGGGCTTCTCGCCGCTGTGCCTGCGGGATCTGCAGGCCATCCGCACGCCGGCGGGTGGCGCTGCGTCGCCCACGGCGCTGGATGCCCCCACTGCCCGGGCCATCGTGCAGACGGTGCGGGCACGCCTGGCCGAGCGACAGGCCGCTGCGGGCGACCTGCCCGACGCGCCGCTGGTGGCGATGCGCAACACGCTGCGCGACCACCTGCAGCGGGCCGACAACCTCAAGGGCCTGGAGAAGCTGTGCCAGGACCTGACCGGCCGCCGCCTGGCCTGGCGGCCGTCGAAGAACGCCAGGGAGCGCCCGGCGCAGCTGGTGGCGGCGCTGCTGGCCAATGGCCTGCCGCTGCCGCCCCCGGATGCCGCCACTGGGTCGGACTTGCAGACCCGCCCGCTGTCGCATCTGATCGGCCAGTTGCTCACGCATTGCGGCCTGCGCAAGGGCGACGCGGCCGATGTACTGGCCCTGCTGCAGCCTCTGTGGACGCACGCCGGCAATGCCGCCATGCTGGCGGACGTGGCGGCCCGCAACCGCCTGCCGGCGAGTGGCTCCGCCGCGCCGCCGCCGGCCACATCGATGGCCATGCAATGCACCATGCCCGACTTCACGGTAGATCAGCATGTGCGCCGGGTGCTGTTGCCCCTGGCCCCGACGCAGGTGATGCACATGCTGCCGGCCGGCACCTCGGACAACCGATTGGACGAGCTCAAGCATGCCGTGCGCTCGATCTTCCGCGCCACACTGCGGCTGCCACCCAACGTGAGCGACAGCTGGATCGACGCGAAGCTGGCAAAGCCCGACGGCAAGCTGAGCTACAGCCGCATGGTGTTTTTCGTGGTGCCCGAGCCCCTGCCCGACGCCGCCCTGCTGGCGGAGCTGCAGGCCAGCTTCCCCCGCCTGACATTCATCCTGCAGAGCGGTGACCCGTTGCCCGCTGCACTGCCCCCTGGCGTGGTGCCGCTGGTGCCGGTCAGCCCTGACCATGAGTTCGAGATGATGCGCGATCTGGACGTTGCCGAGAACTTGCTCGGCCACCCGGGCGCTACAAGGACCGCCCCATGACCCTGCCCTTCACCCCCCGCTACTTCGACCCGCGCAGCCTGCCCGGCGCCACCACCGATGCCGACGGCTCGGTGACGGTCGCCCTGCCCGGCAACCAGCAGTACGTGTACAGCCTCGAGACGCTGCTGGCGGTGAACGCCGCGCTGGCCACCCAGCGCCCGCTGCTGGTGGCCGGCAGCCCCGGCACTGGCAAGACCAGCCTGGCTGGCCACGTGGCCGCCGTGCTGGGCCGCCGCTACGACGAGTTGGTCATCACCTCGCGCACCCGGGCCCGTGACCTGATGTGGCGCTACGACCCGCTGCAGCGCCTGGCCGCGGCCCACCAGGGCGCCGCCCTGCCCAGCCGCGCCGAGCTGGTCGAACCGCAGCTGCTGTGGTGGGCCTTCGACGCCGCCAGCGCCGCCCGGCGCGGCTTGCCCGCCGCCCAGGCAGCCGGCCGGCCGCTGCTGCGCGACCCGGCCCGCGGCGGCCCCGGCCCGCAGCGCGTGGTGCTGCTTGACGAGATCGACAAGGCCGAGCCCGACGTGCCGAACGATCTGCTGGAAGTGCTGGACAAGGAGTGCTTCCACGTCGACGACCTGGACGGCCGGCCGCTGGTGCAGGGCAGGCGCGCCGACGTGCTGGTGGTCATCACCACCAACCGCGAACGTGAACTGCCCGGCGCCTTCGTGCGGCGCTGCGTGGTGCTGGACCTGGACCGCGCCGAGTCCGACTGGGAAGCCTGGCTGGTGCGCGTGGCCAACCAGCGCTACGGCATGCGCGGCGCACGCCTGCACAAGGCGGTGGCGGCCCTGGTGATGCAGCAGCGGCGCGACGCCGAGGCGCAGGGCCTGCGCAAACCCGGCACCGCCGAGTACCTGGACACCGTGGTGGCCTGCCGGCAGCTGAAGATCGGCCCGGCCTCCAGCGCCTGGCAGCAGCTGGCCCAGGCCCTGCTGGGCAAGGCGCGCGCCAGCAGCGCCGCCGGCAGCGGCCTGTTCGGCGACACCCGGGCCTGAGCCAGCCGCACCGCATGCCGCGCCGCGCCCCGCTGAACGCCGGTGACCTGCTGCGCGCCGCCCAGGCCCTGCAGGTGCAGGACCCGGCGATGCTGCAGCGCCTGGCGCGCCAGCTCGGCCTGCCGGCGCCGCCGGCCAGCGCCGCGCCGCCGCCCGCGCCGGCCGCCACGGGGCGCGCCGTGCCGCCCGGCCGGCCGCAGCCGACCCAGCCGACGCCACCCACCCGCGCCACCCCGGCGCAGCCTGGCGGCACCCCGGGCACCGATGACACTGCAGCCCCCGGCAGCCTGGTGCCCGCCATGCTGACAGCCCTGCCTGACCTGGCCGGCGCTGCCACCGCACCGGCGTGGCTGTCGCCCGGCATGCCGCAGCTGGCCAAGGGCCCGGTGGCACCGCCCACGCCGCACGACACCCTGTTCAGCCCGCCCAGCAGCCGCGCCATGGGCGCTGCGCTGGCGGCCGTGCGCGTGGCCGATGGCGATGTCGACACCGACCGCCTGGTGGCCGCGCTGGCCGATGGCCAGCCCCTGCGCCATGTGCCGCGCCTGCCGGCGTGGACGCTGCGCCACGGCCTGCAGGTGCTGGTCGACCAGGGCCCGGCGATGCAACCCTGGCTCACCGATGTGGACCAGC
>JAGOBT010000178.1 GCA_017999135.1 Burkholderiaceae bacterium | reverse complement strand
CGACAACCACCCGGCCCGCGCCATCTACCGTCGCCTGGGCTTCGCCGACGCCTACGCCTACCACTACCGGTCGCCCGACCCGGGCGCGGATCCACACTGAGTGTCTGCTGTCGCCTTGGCGACGTTCGGCGCGTTGTCGAGGCATGGGCGTTGAAACGGCACGCGCTGGCACCGCCGGCAAAAGGGCGGCCGTGCAGGCGCCCGCTTGCTGCCGCCCCCTCGGGGCAGGGGGGTCGACGGGTGCATTCAGGTGCCGTTCATCGGCCTGCGCACCATGTCGTACACGGCGTGGCCATCGCGCGCCCGGCCTCCCACACCAGGACCCATGATGACCTTGCGCCCACGCCCGCTCGCCCTTGCCACCCTGCTGGCCTTGGGCACCACATCCGGCTGGGCCGACACCACGGACTACACCTTCTCCGGGCGGTACAACACGTTCTGGGACGGCAGCTTCGTCGTGCTGCCCTACACCGGCAGCTTCGCCATCAGCGGTGCCACCGCCACGCCCGACCGCCCCGCCATGGCCCCGGATGTCACCCTGCCGGCCTATGCCGGCATCTGGGCGGGCAGCTCCGAGTTCTACAACGGCGCCCGCCACCTGCAGATCACCTTCGCCAACGGGGCCACCGTGGCGGCCGACGTGCTGGATGTCGTGGTCAACAACACCAGCTTCCAGGGCGATGGTTCCCCCTATCCGCTGGGTCTGTCGGTCCAGGTCGACACCCGTGGTGCGGTGGCCCTGGGCATGACGGCCAGCCAGGTGTGCCCCGACGGCAGCGTGGACGACGACTGCGACAGCAGCGGCGACGACCCGCTGTACCGCAAGGGCGATGCGTCCGACCTGGCGGTGCAGCACATGACCGGCGTCTATTTCGCCTTCTGGGGGGCGCCTGCCGCGCCGGCCGGCAGCGGGGTGCCCGATCTGGCCGCCACGTTCGGCGCCGCCAACGGGGGCCTGGGCATCGTCGCCATCAATGCACTGGGCCAGTCCACCACGACCCTGACCCGGTTCAATGGCCTGGACGGCATCACCACGCCGTCAGCCGTGCCCGAGCCGGGCACCTGGCTGATGGCCTTGGTTGGGCTGGCCGGCCTGGGCCTGGCTGCGCGCCCAAGCCGTACCCGCACGGCAGTCTGACCCCGGCGCTTTCGGGCGGGTGCGCCGCAGTGCAGGCGCATCAGGGATACAGCCCGCGCTCCTGGCGTGCCGACAGGATGCGCTCGCAAGCCACCGCGAAGGTGGCAGTGCGCAGCGTGATGCGGTGGCGGTCGGCGGTGTCCCAGATGTTGTCCAGCGCGCCGACCATGATCTTGTCCAGCCGGGCATTGATCTCGTCTTCGGTCCAGAAGAACGACGAGAAATCCTGCACCCATTCGAAGTAGCTCACCGTCACGCCGCCGGCATTGCAGATCACGTCGGGCACCACCAGCACGCCGCGCTCGGCCAGGATGTCGTCGGCCGCCGACCCGGTAGGGCCGTTGGCGCCTTCGAGCACCAGCTTCGCCTTCAGCCGGCTGGCGCGGGCGGCGGTGATCTGGTTCTCCAGCGCGGCCGGGATCAGGATCTGGCAGTCCACGTCCCAGAACTCCTCCAGCCCCATCGCCTCGCCGCCGGCAAAGCCGGCCACGCCGCCGCTGGCCTTCACATGGGCCTGCAGCTGCGCAGTGTCCAGGCCGTGGCCGTTGAAAACGGTGCCGCTGTGGTCTTGCGCGGCCACCACCAGCGCGCCGGCGGCGGCGAACAGCTCGGCTGCCGACGAGCCCACGTTGCCGAAGCCCTGCACCGCCACCTTCGCGCCGCGGATGTCCAGCCCAATGCGGCGCGCCGCCTCGCGGCCGGTGACGAACACGCCGCGGCCGGTGGCTTTCACCCGGCCCAGGCTGCCGCCCAGGTGCAGCGGCTTGCCGGTGACCACGCCGGTGGCGGTGGCGCCGGTGTTCATCGAGTAGGTGTCCATCATCCACGCCATGATCTGGGCGTTGGTGTTGACGTCGGGCGCCGGGATGTCCTGCTGCGGGCCGATGATGATGCCGATCTCGCTGGTGTAGCGGCGCGTCAGCTTCTCCAGCTCCTTCAGGCTCAGCCCCTTCGGGTCGACACGGATCCCGCCCTTGGCACCGCCGAAGGGCAGGTTCACCGCGGCGTTCTTGATGCTCATCCAGGCCGACAGCGCCATCACCTCTTCCAGCGTCACGTCGGGGTGGTAGCGCACGCCACCCTTGCCGGGGCCGCGCGTCAGGCTGTGCTGCACGCGGTAGCCCTCGAAGTGGGCGATGGTGCCGTTGTCCAGCTCGATCGGGATGTCGACGATCAGCGTGCGCTTGGGCCGGCGCAGCGTGTCGGCCCAGCGGGCCAGCGGGCCCAGGTAGGGCAGCACGCGGTCGATCTGCGACAGGTAGGTGCCCCAGGGGCTGTCACTGGTGGGGTGCACGTAGGAAAGGGTCATGGGCGTCCTCGGGATGGTTGGCGGTCCAGCGGTGGCGGCGGGCCCCTCGTGGGGGCAGCCGCCGACCGCCTGGGGGCGCAATGTAGAGGGCCGGCCCGTGGCGTGGCAAGGTTATGCGTCGATTGCATGGCTTTGCGATGCACCGTCATGGCAGACCCGCCGCGCAGGTTCTGGCAGCATCCGGGGCTGTCCGCGGCTGGCGTGGGCAAGCTGTTGGAGACCCATGTGCGCCCTGTCCCCCTCGCCAGGCTCTGCCTGTCCTGCGTCTGCCGTGCGGCGGCGCTGGCCTTGCTCTCTGCGCCGCTGGCGGTGCTGGCGCAGGACGCCGGCCCCGGCGGCGCGGCCGAGCCCACCCCCGGCCAGCAGCCCAGCAGCGTGCAGCGGGTGGAAATCGCCGCCCGCCAGGGCTCGACCGAGCTGCGCCGCGCCGCCAGCATCGCCAAGCAGATCTACGGCCGTGAGGAGCTCGACCGCTACGGCGACACCAACACGCTGGATGTGCTGCGCCGCCTGCCGGGCGTCAACGTGGATGCTGGCGGCCCGCGCATGCGCGGCCTGGGCGCGGGCTACACCCAGATCCTGATCAACGGCGACCCGGCACCGCCCGGCTTTGCGCTGGACCAGCTGAGCCCGTCGCAGATCGAGCGCATCGAGGTGTTGCGTGCCCCGTCGGCCGACCAGAGCGCGCAGGCCATCGCCGGCACCATCAACATCATCCTGAAGGAAGCGCCGCGCCGCTCGCAGCGCGACATCCGCCTGGGCCTGGCCAACGGCGCCGACCGGCCGATGGCCAACGCCAACCTGACGCTGGGCGAATCTCGCGGTGGCCTGGGCCTGTCGTTGCCGCTGTCGGTGTTCGAGTGGAACCGCGAAAACCGCGTCAATCTGCACCGCGCGATGGAAGGCAACGACGGCCTGCCGGCCGAGGCCCGGCAGCGCGGCGCGCAGGACGTCTGGGGCTGGGGCTACAACCTCGGGCCGCGGCTGAACTGGCGCATCAGCGACGACCAGACCCTGTCGCTGGGCACGTTCTTCCAGAAAGGCTTCTGGAACAACCGCACCGAGTACACCAACCAGGTGCTGGCCGGCAGCCCGGTGCTGGAGGACGACCAGGCGGCCAACGGCACCTGGCAGAACCGGCGCGCCAACCTGACCTGGGCCAACCGCTTCCGCGAGGACATGCGCATCGAGCTGCGCGCCGGGGTGACACAGTCACGCTGGACCTTCGATGCCCGCAACCTGCGCAGCGGTGTGCTGCGGCAACGGTCGGTGGGCGGCGGCAGCGACGACGGCATCACCCAGGCCGGCAAGTACAGCCTGCTGCTGGGCAGCAGCCACACGCTGACAGCCGGCTGGGACCTGGAGCACCGCGACCGGGAGGAACGCCGCACCACCACCGACGCCGCCGGCCAGCCGGTGGACGCGGACTTCGAGGGCCAGCCCTTCGACGCCCAGGTGCGCCGGCACGCGCTGTACGTGCAGGACGAGTGGGAGCTCTCGCCGCAGTGGCAGCTGTACCTGGGCCTGCGCAGCGAGCGCATCACCACCAATAGCGGCAGCACCGGTGCCCCGGTGCGCAACACCAGCAGCGTGACCTCGCCGCTGCTGCACCTGACCTACAAGTTCGATCCGAAGGGCCGCGACCAGATCCGCGCCAGCCTGACCCGCAGCTACAAGGCGCCCAACCTGGGCACGCTGCTGGCACGGCCGGTCAGGAACGCCCAGTACCCCAACAGGACCGACGAGAACACCGCGCTGGCGCCCGACCGCATCGGCAACCCGTTGCTGGCGCCCGAGCTGGCCACCGGCCTGGACATCGCCTACGAGAACTACCTGGCCAATGGCGGGCTGGTCAGCATCGGCCTGTTCCACCGCCGCCTGACCGATGTGGTGCGCAACACGCTGACCCAGCGCACCGTGTCCTGGGCCGATGTGCCGCGCTGGGTGTCGGAGCCGCAGAACTTCTCCGACGCCACTACCAGCGGGCTGGAATTCGAGGCCAAGGGCAGCGCGGCCGACCTGCTGCCCAAGGCGGTGGCGGGCATGCTGCCGAATGCGCGAGCGCTGAATCTGCGCGCTTCGGTCAACCTGTACCGGTCCAAGGTGGCCGCCGCGCCCGGCCCCGACAACCGGCTCGACGGCCAGCAGCCCTGGTCGGCCAACTTCGGCTTCGACCGGCGCCTGACCGGCCTGCCGCTGAACATCGGCGGCAGCATCGGCTTTAACCCGGCCTACGACACCCGGCTCACGGCCGACCAGCTGGTGCAGCGCTCACGCACCCGCAGCATCGACCTGTTCGCCCAGCTGGCGGTGCGACCGGGCCTGTCGGTGCGGCTGGCCGCCAGTGCCGGCGTGCAGCCCTTCGGCCCGCCGAACCAGACGACGAACACCGTGCTGGCCAACGGCGTTTTCTCGAGCATCGAGCGGCACACCAAGCCGCAGATCAACCTGTCGCTGGACATGCGGCTCTAGACCGCGAAGGTGCCTGGCTACACTGCCGCGCATGCCAGCATCGCCCGCACCCACCCCCAGCTCCACCATCGCCTTCATCGGCGGCGGCAACATGGCCAGCGCGCTGATCGGCGGCCTGGTGCGCGCCGGCCGGGCGCCTGCCAGCATCCTGGCCATCGACCCGGGCGACGCCGCGCGCGCCAGGCTGCAGGCCGACTTCGGCGTGCGCACCCAGCCGGCCGCCGACGCCGCGCTGGCCGCTGCCGGCCTGGTGGTGTGGGCCGTCAAGCCGCAGTTGTTTGCCGAGGCAGCCGCGCCCTGCGCCGCCCATGCGGCCGGCGCGCTGCATCTCAGCGTGATGGCCGGCATCCGCAGCGACGCCATCGCCCGCGCGATGGACGTGGCGCCCGCGGCGGCGCACATCGTGCGCAGCATGCCCAACACGCCGGCGCTGATCGGCCGCGGCATCGCCGGGCTGTTTGCCACGCCGGCCGTCAGCGCTGACGAGCGGGCGCTGGTCGAGCAGGTGCTGGCCCCCACCGGTCAGACGCTGTGGGTCGACCGCGAGACCGACCTGGACGCGGTGACGGCGCTGTCGGGCTCCGGCCCGGCCTATGTCTTCTACTGGGTGGAGTCGATGGTGGCCGCGGCCGTCGAGATGGGACTGACGCCCGAGCAAGGCAAGCGCCTGGCCCTGGCCACCTTCGACGGCGCCGCCGCGCTGGCCGCGCAGAGCGACGAGCCGGTGGGCGCGCTGCGCGAGCGCGTCACCAGCAAGGGCGGCACCACGTTTGCGGCGCTGGAGTCGATGCGCGGCGATGCCGTGGCTGACGCGGTGGTGCGCGCGGTGCGGGCGGCGCAGCGGCGGGCGGCGGAACTGGGCGACACCTTCGGTTGAGCCGTTGCCAACCGCGGCGCGGCCAGCCGTGACGGGCGCGGCTGGCGGCCCTTGGCGCCAACCTCATGACCGTGGCATCAGATGGCTTCGTTCATCCAGGCGGGAATGTCGCGCTGCGCGTGCAGCACGCGCCAGACATCGATGTGTTCGTCGCACTCGACGTAGAAGACCAGGTCGCGGTAGCGCCCAAGCGGCCAAAACCTCAAGTCTGCCAACCCGAGCTGGTGGGCGTCACGCGGCGACCCTGACGCCGGATGGCGCGCGATGTGGGCGTAGGCCTTCTCGAGTTCGTCGACGTAGCCAAGTGCAACCTTGGTGGTGGCTTCGACCAGGAAGTGGTCGATGGCTTCTTCCAAGTCCCTGTTGGCCAGTTCCCGCGGGACGATGCGCTTGAAGACCTTCACGCCGAAGTCTGGCTGCAGATCCGGTCACGCAATGCTGCGAAGTACGCGCCGTCAGCCGCAGTGGCTGGCTTGGACTTGGCGCCGGCAAGCAGCAGCTCTCGCAGTTGCAGGCGCTCCTGATCCTTGCGGATCAGCTCTCGCACGTACTCGCTGCTGGTGCCGAAGCCACGGCTGTTGACCTGCTCGTCGACGAAGGTCTTCAGTGCTTCGGGGAGTGAGATGTTCATCGTGCTCACGCCGCAATCGGAGGAGTCTCGGCAAACTTTGGCAAACGATGGTGCTCCGAGGCAGGTTGCACGGCGTCTGCGCTGCGGGCTGCAATTGACGGGACGCCCGGAACCGAGCCAGCCGGTCAAGGCTGGCTGACCCATGCCGCGGCGGGCGCCGTCACAACGCGCCTGCCCCCACCCTCCGGCTACCGCAGCGCCAGATCCAGCGCCACACCGGCAAACACCGCGCAGCCCAGCCAGTGGTTCTCGCGGAACGCACGAAAGCACCCGTCGCGGCTGCGGTCGCGGATCAGCGTGTAGTGCCACACCGCCTGCGCCGCC
>JAGOBT010000177.1 GCA_017999135.1 Burkholderiaceae bacterium | reverse complement strand
GGTGATCCACCGCTACGCCATGCTGGGCGTGCTGGATGAACACGGCTTCCCGGTGCAGGCGATGGGCATCCTGGCGGCGCCGGCGGCCAAGACGGCGGCGGCCGATGTGCCCGCTGGCAGCGTGCTGCCCGCGCCCGTCAACCTGGCCACCATGGCCGGCAAGGCCTGCCCCGAGTGCGGCAACCACACGCTGATCCACAAGGACGGCTGCGAGTTCTGCACCGCCTGCGGCTATGTGGGGCAATGCGGGTGAACGCGCCGGCCTGCGCGCCTGCCGCCGGTGTGGGCGGCCTATGATGGCCGCTCCACAGACGAGGAGACACCGATGAGACTCACCGGGCGTTGCTATTGCGGCGACATCAAGTACAGCTTCGACGGCGAGGTGCAAGGCGCACTGCAGTGCCATTGCCGTGAGTGCCAGTACATCACCGGCGGCAACCCGAACGTGGTGATGGTGGTGCAGGAGTCGGGCTTCCAGTTCACCGACGGCCAGCCATCGGCCTTTGCGCGCAGCGACCTGGAGCGGCCGGTGACGCGCTACTTCTGCCCGCGCTGCGGCACGGCGCTGGGCACGCGGTCCCCCGCCCGCCCGGGGTCGTTCATCCTCAAGGTCGGCACGCTCGACGACCCATCGGTCTTCCAGCCGCGGGTGGCCATCTTCACGGTCGACAAGCAGCCGTTCCACCACATCCCCGAGGGCCTGCCTGCCTTCGAACGTCGACCGGGCTGACCCCGCCCTGCGGGCCGCCGTCCCGCAGGGTCTTGTTGTGCTTGGCTGCGTGCAAGCCCGCCGGTGGGCCCGGCGCTTGCTTGTGGTGTCGGCAACCTGACACGGAACATGCACATGGCCAAGATCCCGCCTGGCGTGGGCCCGCGATTCCCGCAGGTGGTGGTGCTGTTCGGCGCCACCGGGGATCTGGCCAAGCGCAAGCTGCTGCCCGGCCTGTACCACCTGGCCACCGCCGGCTTCATCCCGCAGTGCCGGGTGATCGGCGTGTCGCTCGACGACATCGACCTGCCGGCCTTCCGCCAGATCGCCCGTGGCGCGCTCGACCAGTTCTTCGCCCGCCAGATCACCGACGCCGACTGGGACGCCTTTGCGCAGACCCTGGACTACGTGCCGCTGGCCGCTGGCGCGCCGGCGCTGGCCAAGGCCATGGCGGCCGCCGAAGCCAGCCTGGGCACCGAATGCCGGCGCCTGCACTACCTGAGCGTGCCGCCCAGCGCCGCGCTGCCGGCGGTGCGCCTGCTTGGCGAGGCGGGGCTGGTCGAGCGCGCGCGCATCGTGATGGAGAAGCCCTTCGGCACCGACCTGGCCAGCGCGGTGCACCTCAACCGCGCGTTGCACACGGTGTTCAGCGAGGAGCAGATCTTCCGCATCGACCACTTCCTGGGCAAGGAGCCGGCGCAGAACATCCTGGCCTTCCGGTTTGCCAACGGCCTGTTCGAGCCGATCTGGAACCGCAACTTCATCGACCATGTGCAGATCGACGTGCCCGAGACCCTGGGCCTGGGCCAGCGCAGCGGCTTCTACGAGCAGACCGGCGCCTACCGCGACATGGTGGTGACGCACCTGTTCCAGATCCTGGCCTTCATGGCGATGGAGCCGCCCACCGCGCTGGAGCCGCAGCCCATCAGCGAGGAGAAGAACAAGGTCTTCCGCAGCATGCTGCCGATCCAGCCCGCTGACGTGGTGCGCGGCCAGTACAACGGCTACCGGCATGAGCCGGGCGTGGACGCCGAGAGCGAGACCGAGACCTTCATCGCGCTGAAGTGCTTCATCGACAACTGGCGCTGGGCGGGGGTGCCGTTCTTCCTGCGCACCGGCAAGAAGATGGCCGAGGGCCAGCGCATCATCAGCATCGCCTTCCGCGAGCCGCCCAAGAGTATGTTTCCGCCGGGCAGCGGCGTGGGCGCGCAGGGGCCCGACCACCTCACCTTCGACCTGGCCGACGCCAGCAAGATGAGCCTGAGCTTCTACGGCAAGCGCCCCGGCCCCGGCATGCGGCTGGACAAGCTGAGCCTGCAGTTCGCGATGCACGACACCGGCCTGATCGGCGATGTGCTGGAAGCGTACGAGCGCCTGATCCTGGATGCCATGCGCGGCGACCACACGCTGTTCAACACCGCCGAGGGCATCGAGCGGCTGTGGCAGGTCAGCACCCTGCTGCTGGAGAACCCGCCGCCGGTGCGGCTGTACCCGGCCGGCAGCTGGGGCCCGAAGAGCATCCACCAGCTGATCGCGCCGCATGCCTGGCGGCTGCCGTTCGAGCGGGCCTGGCGGGACCCCAACGCCACCGGCGGCTGAGCGCGCGGCAGGTGCGGGCGTCAGGCCAGGACGGCCCGGCGACGCCGCCGCAGGCCAGCGCCCAGCACCGCCAGCCCGGCCGCCATCAGCGCCCAGGCCTGCGGCTCCGGCACGGGCGCCGGGGCCAGCGTGCCGATGCCCAGCCGATCACTGAAGGCGGCATGGTCCGAGCCGGGTCGATCGATGAACGCGACGACGAAGTTGTCGCCGTACTCGATGCTGCAGCCGTGGTCGCAGCCCAGGAAGGACAGGCCCGCCACGTCGTCTTGCACGACATTGCCGCCGACGCGGATCTGCACCAGGCCGTCCAGGAAGAAGGCATGGGCCCGCACCTGGTCGAAGGACACCTGACCGGTGACCGCGTCCTTCTCGATCTCCAGCGCCAGGATGCCGTTCGGCAGCAGGTGGAAGGCGCCGTCGATGGTCACCGTGCCCGGGCTCGACCCGGGCGTGAAGCGGGCCACCTCCGGCCCGCCACCGGTGAAGACATCGCCGTTGATCTGTCCATGGCCAGACAGCACACCACCCAGGTGCAGCAGTTCGCCGCCGTTCAGGCTGCCCAGGCTGCCGTCGACGATCAGCGTGCCGGCCTCCTGCACCAGGGTGCCGACCTCGACCGTGCCCCCGGCCGCGACCCGGAACGCACCGCGGTTCGTGAGGCTGGTGCCCGGGCCCGGTGCCGCGTGCCGCAGCAGCCCGGTGTCGGTCACCACGACGCTGCTGCCCGACTCGTTCACCAAGCCCTGGCTGACGACCAGGTTGCCGGACACCTGCAGCCTGCCGGCCAGCTGGTCGACACGCGCGACGGTGGCGTGCCCACCGCTGGCGATGCGCAGATCGCCTGCATTGCGCACCGTGCCTGGGCCCGTGGGCGAGGGCAGGATGTGGCCGTGGACCGTCAGCACGCCCGTGGACTGGTTCTCCACCGTTCCTGCCAGCGCAATGCGTGCCGAGGACCGGAACTGCAGGTCACCGGCATTGCGCAGCAGGGCCCCCGGCACGGCCTGGCCCACCGAACCCATCCCCGCAAACTGGACATCGGCATCCACCTCGTTGGTGAACGTGCCCTCGTCGAGGCGCAGGGCCACCTCGCCCTGGATCCGGCCGCGGTTCAGGAAGCTGCCGTTGGTCCCAACGAACAGGTCGCCTGGGGCATGGCGGTAGTCGATCACGCCCGCGTTGACGAAGCTGCCCGACGCGGCGCCGATGCCGCTGGGCACGCCGGCCACCGACGGATCGACGTGCAAGGTGGCGCCGGGCGCCAGCGTGGTCGTGCCGGCGGCAGCTTCCAGGCGGCCGATCACCGTGTGCGTGCCGGTCAACCCGTGCGCCGCCCGCAGTTGCACGCTGCCCTGCCAGGCCGCGTTGTGGTGGGCGCCACCATTCCAGAGTGACAGGGACCCGCCGTCGGGCACCGTGACCCGCCCGTTGTTCTCGACATGGGCATACACCTGCGTGAACGCAGCCGATTCGAAGCTTGCACCCGCACTGTTGACGAAGGTGGGCAGGCGTTCGGCAACGGTGTCGCGGATCTGGAGGCCCTGGTCGCTGAGCAAGCGGAGCGTCGCTCCCGGCGCGTTGACGAAGATCGCCTTCTGCGCCAGTTGCAGCCGGGCGCCGGCCAGCACCGTGAACACCCCCTCGTTCGTCAGCGCCGGCTCGCGGTTCTGGCTTTCCGACCGCACGATCACCGGACCCAGCGTACCGGCCGTGGCCGGCGTGGGCGCAGTGACCGTCGTGGGCCCGGTGATCCGCAGGTTGATGACGTGGAGCGAGCCGCCGTGGAGCGTGGTCTGGCCGTTGAAGACCACGCTGTTCGGCGTGCCCATCACGCCGCCGACAAAGGGCGGGCCGCCGTTCAGCGTGAAGTTGGTGTACGCGGTCTGGCCCAGCGCTGGGGTCAGGCCCAGCAGGGCGGAGAGCGCCGCCGCCAGGGTCGGCAGGCCGCAGGATGCGATGCCGCGCCATCGGGCGGGCCGGAAGCCCCACCGTGCATGTGCCCAGGGCGTGGTGGGTCGGGTCGCGTGGTCCATCGTGCAGGCTCCGGGTGGCGCCGGGCCACTGTGGCAGGACCGGCGTCACGCGCGCGTCACGCGGCAGGTCGGCGCCCGGCCGCCGCGCCGCCGGTGGCTACGGCCGCAGCCCGCCCACCAGCGACGCCCGCTCCGACAGCTCGATCTGGTTGCCGTCGGGGTCGGCCACCATCGCGAAGCGCACCGTGTCGCCCAGCACCCGCGGCGCTGCGGCCTCGGTGCCGCCGCGGGCCAGCACGCCGGCATGTTCACGCCGGCAGTCGCGGATCTGCACCGTCAGGTAGCGCCAGCCCGGGCCCTGCATCATCACCGGCTGGGCCACGTTGGCCTCGCCGACGATGACCACCCGGCTGTCGCCCAGGCCGTAGACGCCTGGGCCCAGGTGCTCGAACTGCATGACATGGCGCCAGAAGTGGTCGTGCGCGTCGCGGTTGCGCACCAGCAGCTCGATGGCGATGGCGGTCACGCCGTCGGCGCCGGTTGGAACCAGGGTCAGGCGGTTGCCGTCGGGGTCGGCCAGCGGCAGCGGCACGGCCAGGCCGTCACGCGCCACCCGCACGCCGCAGATGCCGCCGGGCGGCAGTGCCGGCAGCGGGTCGCGTGCATGGTTGATCTTGATGATCGAGCCATTGGCATGGAAGCGGTGCTGCTGCACGCCGCCGCCCAGCTTGCCCATGTGGTCGTAGGCCAGGCCGGCCTGCTGCTCCCAGAAGCCGCGGGCCGCGGGCCAGGCGTTGGTGTACAGGCCGACGTCGAGGTGGGGCTTGGCGATGTCCATGGGCGGTTGGCGGCTCAGCGGGTGGGGGCGGGCGTGCCCAGCAGGTTGCGCTCGGGCCGCGGCGCCAGGCTGACGATGCCCTGTTGCACCAGCGTGTCGAATTGCGCCGGCGTCACGCCCGCATGGCGCTGCAGCACCGCGGCGCTGTGTTCGCCCAGCAGCGGCGCCGGGCTGTGCGCGCCGAGGCGGTGGCCGTTCTGGCGGATGGCCAGGCCGCACTGGCGTTGCGGGCCCGACACCGCGCGGTCGACATCGATGTAGAAGTCCACCGCGGCCAGGTGCGGCTGCTGCCCCAGGTGCTCGGCATGCAGCAGGGCGGCGGCCGGCACGCCGTTGTCTTGCAGCAGCGCGGCGGCGGTGTCTGCATCCTGCTGGCGGCTCCAGGCGGCGATGGCGGCGTCGATGGCGTCTTCCTGCGCCTGGCGGCCGGCCAGCGTGCGCAGTGTGGGGTCGTCGGCCCAGTCGTGGCGGCCAATGGCCCGGGCCAGCGCTCCGAAGGCCTCGGCGCTGTCGACCGACACCGCCAGCCACTGGTCATTGCCCGCCGCGGGGTAGAAGCCGTGCGGCACCAGGCTGTCGCGCCGGTTGCCGCGGCGCAGCGGTGCGCCGGGCTGCACCTGGTGCATCAGCAGGCCGGGCGTGGCCAGCTGCAGCATGGCCTCGACCATGCTGAGGTTGGCGTACTGCCCCGCGCCACCGCGCTGTCGGTGCACCAGCGACGTCAGCAGCGCGGCGCAGCCGTAGAGCCCGCCCACCGGGTCGCCATGGGCCAGGTGGGTCATCGTGGGTGCGGTGCCGTGCAGGCCGGTCAGGCTGGGCAGGCCCGAGCCCTGTTCCAGCGTGGAGCCGTAGGCGCGGGTGTCCGACCACGCATTGCCGGTGCCGAAGGCCGACATCGAGCACATCACCAGGCCGGGCCGGGCCTGGGCCAGCGCGGGGTAGTCCAAGCCGAACTTGGCCATCACGCCGGCGGCCTGGTTCTCCAGCACCGCGTCGGCGCGGGCCACCAGTTGCAACGCCAGGTCGCGGCCGGTGGGGGTGGTCAGGTCCAGGCTGACGCCCTGCTTGCCACGGTTCATGCCGCAAAAAATCGTCGCGCGTTCGTAGTCTTTGGCATCGATGAAGGCGGGCGTCCAGTTCATGCCGCGCCACCAGTCGGGGTAGCGGCCGGCCTCGATCTTCAGCACCTCGGCGCCCAGGTCGGCCAGCAGGCGCGCGGCCAGCGGGCCGGCCCAGCCCATCGAGAAATCGGCGATGGTGATGCCCTGCAGCGGCGGGCCATCGGGTGCGGGGCCGGTGGAGGCGGCGGCTGGCTCCAGCGCCGGGGTGGCCGGGGCCGGGCCCAGCTGCGTGGGCAGCGGCGTGCCGGTCAGGCCGAACGGCGTGCGCGGCACCTGCAGCGTCTGCCCGGCATGCGCCAGCGTGGCCAGCGATTGCCGGGCCTGGAAGATCGGGTGCGCCAGCATGCCGTCGGCGTCAGGCACCACCACCATGGGCACGCGGTGCTGGCGGCCGATGGCGGCCCACTCGTCGGCGCTGTGGCGCGCCAGGGCCTGGCACAGCACCGCTTCCACTTCGTCGAGCCGGGCGAAGCGCAGCTCACGCGTGGCCAGGCCTTCGTCCTGGGCCTGTTCGTGCAGATCGAGCGCCCGGCACAGCCCGCGCCATTGGTCGGGCGTGGCCACGGTG
>JAGOBT010000176.1 GCA_017999135.1 Burkholderiaceae bacterium | reverse complement strand
ACAGGTCGGCCTCCAGGCCGTAGTCGGCCACGCTGAAGATCGGCGCCTCGGCGTCCTTGTTGATCGCCACGATCACCTTGCTGTCCTTCATGCCGGCCAGGTGCTGGATGGCGCCGCTGATGCCGCAGGCCACGTACAGGCTGGGCGCGACGATCTTGCCGGTCTGGCCCACCTGCCAGTCGTTGGGCGCGTAGCCGGCGTCCACCGCGGCGCGGCTGGCGCCGAGCGCAGCACCCAGCTTGTCGGCCAGGGGCGTCAGCACCTCGTTGAACTTCTCGCTGCTGCCCAGCGCGCGGCCGCCGCTGACGATGATCTTGGCAGCGGTCAGCTCGGGCCGGTCGTTCTTGGCGATCTCGCTGCCCAGCCAGGCACTGCTGGCCGAGGCACCGACCGCGGCGATGGTCTCGACCGCCGCGCTGCCACCCGTGGCCGCTGCGGCATCGAAGCCGGTGGTGCGCACGGTGATCACCTTGGTGCTGTCGGTGCTCTGCACCGTGGCGATCGCGTTGCCGGCGTAGATCGGGCGCTCGAAGGTGTCGGCGCTGATGACCTTGGTGGCATCGCTGATCTGCGCCACGTCCAGCAGCGCGGCCACGCGCGGCGACACGTTCTTGCCCGCGGCGGTGGCGGGGAACAGCAGATGGCTGTAGCTGCCAGCGACAGCGACGACCTGCGCAGCCAGGTTCTCGGCCAGGCCGTGGCCCAGGCCGGCGCCGTCGGCATGCAGCACCTTGGCCACACCGGCGATCTGGGCGGCGGCCGCGGCAGCGGCGCCGGCGTTTTCGCCCGCCACCAGCACATGCACATCACCACCGCAAGCCAGGGCTGCGGTGACGGTATTCAGGGTCGATCCCTTGATCGACGCGTTGTCGTGTTCGGCAATGACAAGTGCGGCCATGGTCAGATCACCTTTGCTTCGTTCTTCAGCTTCGCCACCAGCGTCGCCACATCGGGCACCTTGATGCCGGCGCCGCGCTTGGGCGGCTCGCTGACGTTCAGCGTCTTGATGCGGGGCGTGACGTCCACGCCCAGGTCGGCTGGCTTCACCACGTCCAGCGTCTTCTTCTTCGCCTTCATGATGTTGGGCAGGGTGACGTAGCGCGGCTCGTTCAGGCGCAGGTCGGTGGTGATCACCGCCGGCAGGCTGAGCGTCAGCGTCTCCAGGCCGCCGTCGATCTCGCGGGTGCAGTTCAGCTTGCCGTCCACCACCTCGACCTTGCTGGCGAACGTCGCCTGCGGCAGGCCGGCCAGCGCGGCCAGCATCTGGCCGGTCTGGTTGCAGTCGTCGTCGATGGCCTGCTTGCCCAGGATGATCAGGCCCGGCTGCTCCTTGTCGACCAGGGCCTTCAGCAGCTTGGCCACGGCCAGCGGCTGCAGTTCATCGGCGCACTCGACCAGGATGCCGCGGTCGGCGCCGATGGCCATGGCCGTGCGCAGGGTTTCCTGGCACTGGGTGACACCGCAGGACACGGCGATGACTTCCGTCACCACGCCCTTCTCCTTCAGGCGCACGGCCTCCTCGACGGCGATCTCGTCAAAGGGGTTCATGCTCATCTTCACGTTGGCGATGTCGACCCCCGTGCCGTCGGACTTCACGCGCACCTTGACGTTGTAGTCGACAACACGCTTCACGGGCACCAATACCTTCATGTCACGCGGCTCCTGGATGGATGGTTGGATGGATCTGGCTGAGACTTGCCGAATTCTAGGTGGCGGGTTGCGCACCAGGGAATGGCAAGAAATCGAACGATCGTGCTATTTTTTGCCATTGTGCCCCAGGCCGCCACGGCGGCGCCGTCACCTGAGGGTCAACCCGGTGCGGCCGGCCGACGTGCAGCTTCAAAGGCCGCCAGGCGCAGAGCAAAGCGGCCCTGGTCCTGTTTCTCGGTGGCCGCCACGCCCGCCGGCAGCGGCAGGGTCTCGAAGAAGTGGCAGGCCACGCGGTGGCCGGGCGCTGCCTCGCGCAGCGCGGGCTCTTCGCTGCGGCAACGCGCCTGTGCATGCGGGCAGCGGGTGTGGAAGCGGCAGCCGCTGGGCGGGTGCATGGCGCTGGGCACATCACCGGTCAGCAGGATGCGGGTGCGCTGCACACCGGGCTCGGGCCGCGGAATGGCCGACAGCAGGGCCTGGGTGTAGGGGTGCAGCGGGCGCGCGTACAAGGCCTTCTTGTCGGCCATCTCCACCAGCCTGCCCAGGTACATCACCGCCACCCGGTCGCTGATGTGCTTGACCACCGCCAGGTCGTGGGCGATGAACAGGTAGCTCAGGCCGAAGCGCTTCTGCAAGTCCTGCAGCAGGTTGACGACCTGGGCCTGGATCGACACATCCAGCGCCGACACCGGCTCGTCGCAGACGATCAGGTCGGGCTGCACCGCCAGCGCGCGGGCGATGCCGACGCGCTGGCGCTGCCCGCCCGAGAACTGGTGCGGATAACGGCGTGCATGCTCGGGCAGCAGGCCCACCACCTGCAGCAGTTCACTCACCCGCTCGGCGCGCTCGGCCTGGCTGCCGATGCCGTGCACCGCCATCGGCTCGGTGAGGATGTCACCAATCGTCATGCGCGGGTTCAGCGACGCATACGGGTCCTGGAAGATGATCTGCAGGTGCCGGCGCATGCTGCGCATCTGCTCGTCGCTGGCAGTGGCGATCTCCTGGCCCTTGAACTGCACCGACCCGCCGGTGGGCGGAATCAGCCGCAGCACCAGCCGGCCGGTGGTGCTCTTGCCGCAGCCTGATTCACCCACCAGCGCCAGCGTCTCGCCACGGGCGATGTCGAAGCTGACATCGTCGACCGCGCGCACCTGGCCCACGGTGCGGCTGATGACCACACCGCGCTGCACCGGGAAGTGCTTGACCAGGCCGCGCACCGACAGCACCGGCGTGTCGCCTGCGGCCCCCACCTTCGCCTCAACGTTGGACATCGGCCAGTTCCTGAGTGGGCGCCCCGGCCAGTTCGACCGGCGCCTTCCAGCAGGCCACCTGGTGGCCGGGGCCCATGCTGCGCAGCGGCGGCTGGCTGGCATGGCAGTGGGCGTCGGCGAACGGGCAGCGCGGCGCAAAGCGGCAGCCGGCCGGCTGGCTGGCCGGGCTGGGCACGCTGCCCTCGATGGTGGACAGGCGCTCGCGCACCACGTCCAGCCGTGGGATCGAGCCCAGCAGGCCGATGGTGTACGGGTGCTGCGGGTCGTCGAACAGGGCCTGCACCGGTGCGCTCTCGACGATCTGGCCGGCGTACATCACGATCACCTCATCAACCAGCTCGGCGATCACGCCGAGATCGTGCGTGATGATCAGCACCGCCATGCCCAGGCGCTGCTGCAGATCACGCAGCAAATCGAGGATCTGCGCCTGGATGGTGACGTCGAGCGCGGTGGTGGGTTCGTCGGCCACCAGCAGCACAGGTTCACAGGCCAGGGCCATGGCGATCATCACCCGCTGGCGCATGCCGCCCGACAGCCGGTGCGGAAAGTCGTCGAACCGCTGCGCCGCCGACGGGATGCGCACCAGCTCCAGCACCTCGATGGCGCGCTTCTTCGCGTCGTCGTACGACATGCCGGTGTGGGCCCGCAGCGCCTCGACGATCTGCGCGCCGATGGTGTGCACCGGGTTCAGGCTGGTCATCGGCTCCTGGAACACCATGGCCATGCGGCCGCCGCGCAGCAGGCGCCGCTCGTCGGCCGACAGGGCCATCACGTCGCGGCCCTCGAACAGCAGCGCATCGGCCTGCACCTGGCCCGGCGGCTGCGGCACCAGGCCCATCAGCGACAGCGAGGTGACGCTCTTGCCGCAGCCCGATTCACCCACCAGCCCCACGGCGCGGCCGCGCCGCACCTGGAAGCTGATGCCGTCCACCGCCTTGAACAGGCCGCGCTCGGTGTGGAACCAGGTGCGCAGGTTGCGCACGTCCAGCAGCGGGACGTCGCTGGCCGCGCTGCCAGGGGCATCGGGCATGCTCATGGCGATGTGTCGAGGCCCTTGTAGAAGGTGTACTGGAACAGCATGTGCGCCCGCGCACCCTTCACCTTCTTGGTGGTGGTCTGGTACATGCGCGGGTTCATCACCGGGATCCAGAGGTGCTCCTTCATCACGATGTCCTGCGCTGCCATGAAGCCGGCGGCCCGGTCGGCGGCGTTCAGCGCCGTCTTGCCCTTGGCGATGGCGGCATCGGTGGCGGCATCTTTCCAGTTCATGCGGTTGGGCACCGGGATCTGGGCCGAGTCGAAGTAGAAGATCATCAGCTCACCGGCCGACAGGTAGGGCACAGTCACCGTCCACAGGTCGAAGTCCTGGCCGCTCAGCTTGGCCGGCATGATGGTGGATTCGAGCGCGGTGATCTTCCAGTCGACCCCGATCTTGCGCATGTAGCCCTGGATGGCCTCGGTCATGCGCGGAAAGTAGGTCACCTGCGGGATGAAGACCACCGGCGCCAGGCGCTCGCCCTGGGCATTGATGCGGATGCCGTCGGGGCCCTTCTTGGCCCAGCCGGCCTCATCCAGCAGCTTGTTGGCCCGGGCCACGTCTTCCTTGATGATGCCCTTGGTGGCGGGGTTGAAGTCGAGCGCGCCTTCATGGATGTAGGTGTAGGCCGGTGCGGCCTGCCCCAGCATCACGCCCTTGACCAGCTCGGCCCGGTTGATGCCGATGCTCATGGCCTCGCGCACCCGCTTGTCCGACACCAGCGGCCGGCTCGCCTTGAAGCCGAAGTACATCAGCTGGAAGTTGGGGTTGGCCTCTTCCACGTTCAGCATCGGGCTCTTCCTGGCCTGGTCGATGAACTGGGTGGGAAAGTGGCTGGTGATGTCGAAGCGGCCGCTCATCATGGCTGCCAGGCGGCTGGAATCCTCGGGCACGATCTTGATCGACAGCCGCTCGTACTTCACCGGGCCCGGGTTCTTGTACATCGGCGTGGGGCCCCACTTGTAGGCGTCGTGGCGCTTGAGCTGCAGCTCGGTGCGCGGCTGCCAGCTCACCCAGCACCAGGGGCCGGTGCCGTCGATGCCCTTGATGCCGTAGTCCTTGCCCAGGGCGTCCACGCTCTCCTTGTTGTGGATGCTGTTGTTGAACATGGTCAGCTGCACCATCAGGTCGGAATAGGGCTCGACCAGTTCGTACTCCACCGTGTACGGATCGGGCGCGCGCAGTTCCTTGATCTTGCCGGCGCGCCAGGCATAGGGCGCGCGGGTGGCCGGGTCCTTCTGGCGGTTGAAGCTGTAGACCACGTCGGCCGCGGTGAACTTCTTGCCGCTGCAGAACTGGACGTCGTCGCGCAGCTTGAAGGTGTAGAGCTTGCCGTCGGGGCTGATGGTCCAGCTCCTGGCCAGCAGCGGCACGGCGGTCTTGCCGTCCCAGTCCAATGCCACCAGGGTGTCCTGGATCATGTGCGTCACGTCGGACGTGGGGCTCCAGGTGGTGCGCTGGCTGTCGTAGTGCGGGCTGTCCAGGGCCTTGGCCATGTTCAGCGTCTGGGCCGAAGCGGTGGCGCCGGTGAACGTGGCCAGCGCGGCCAGCAGGCCGGTGGCAAGGGCGCGGGTCGTGTGCAGGGGCATGGTTGTCTCCGGGTGCGCCACGGTGGGCTGGGGGAAGGTGCGCATGTGCCTGCGCTCGGTGGTGTCGGCAGTGGCCAGGTTCATTGCTGCAGCCGCGGGTCCAGCACGTCACGCACCGCGTCGCCCAGCAGGTTGGCGGTGAGCACGATCACGAAGATGGCCAGGCTGGGAATGGTGGCGATGTGCGGCGCCATGAACAGGAAGTCGCGCCCCTGCGCGGCCATCATGCCCAGCTCGGCCACCGGCGGCTGCGCGCCCATGCCCAGGAAGCCCAGGGCCGAGCCCACCAGGATCACCTGGCCGAAGCGCAGCGTGAGGAACACCGCGATGGTGGAGATGCAGTTCAGCGTGAGGTAGCGCCAGATCAGCGTGCCGTTGCGCAGGCCCACGGCGCGGCCGGCTTCCATGAATTCCTGCCCCATCACGCCCACGGCGGCGCCACGCGCCACACGGGCCACATCCGGCACGGTGGACACCACCAGCGCGAAGATCACCGCCGACAGGCCCGACCCCAGGATGGCCGCCACCGCCAGGCCGATCATGATGGCCGGGAAGGCCAGCAGGATGTCGACCAGCCGCATGATCCACGGGTCGATGCCCTTGTAGAACGCCGCCAGGATGCCGAGCACCGCCCCCAGGCCGCCGCCCAGCAGCACGCCGGCCAGGCCCATCACCAGGGTGTTGCGGGCACCGTAGAGCACCCGGCTGAGCATGTCGCGGCCGGTGTTGTCGGTGCCGAACCAGTGCTCGGCACTGGGCGGCTGCATGGTCTTGTTCAGGTCGGTGAAGTACGGGTCGTAGGGCGCAACCCAGGGCGCGCACAGGGCCGACAGCACGATCAGCCCCAGCAGCACGGCCGACACCAGGGCCACCCGGTCGCGTGCCAGGCGGGCCACCAGGCCGGCGCGGCGGCCCAACCCGGCGTTGGCAGCCGGCGCCGCCGGCAATGCAGCAGAGGTGGTGTTCATGACCGCTGCACCCGCGGATCGAGCACGACGTAGAGCACGTCGACGATCAGGTTGATCACCAGGAAGGCCAGCGCCAGGATCATGATGGCGCCCTGGGCGGTGGGGAAATCACTGCTGACGATCGCGCCCACCGCCAGCCGGCCCACACCGGGCCAGGAGAACATGGTCTCGGTGACCACCGCGCCGCCCAGCAGAAATGCCGCCTGCAGCCCCACCAGGGTGACCACCGGGATCAGCGCATTGCGCAGCGCGTGGTGCACGATCACCACCCACTCCTTCAGCCCCTTGGCGCGGGCGGTGCGCACG
>JAGOBT010000175.1 GCA_017999135.1 Burkholderiaceae bacterium | reverse complement strand
GTGGATGTCGAAGCGCTCGCCCAGCAGCGCGCAGCCCATGGCCGAGCATTCGATGTGCCAGCCGGGGCGGCCGGGGCCGTAGTCGCCGCCGTACTTGGCGTCATCGGGCTCGTCGGGCTTGGCGGCCTTCCACAGCACGAAATCCAGCGGATCCCGCTTGTCGTCGCCCACGGCCACGCGCTCGCCGGCGCGCAGGTCTTCGATGCTCTTGCCAGAGAGCTTGCCGTAGCCATCGAATTTGCGCACCGCGAAGTTCACATCGCCGCCGTCGGCGCGGTACGCCAGACCTTTGTCCTCCAGCGTGCGGATCATCGCCAGCATCTGCGGCACGTAGTCGGTGGCGCGCGGCTCGTGCGTGGGCGGCAGCGTGCCGATGGCGGCCAGGTCGTCGCGCATCGCGGCGATCATCTCGTCGGTCAGTGCGCGGATGGTGATGCCGCGCTCCAGCGCCCGCTTGATGATCTTGTCCTCGATGTCGGTGATGTTGCGCACATAGGTCACCGCATAGCCGCTGGCGGCCAGCCAGCGCGCCACCACGTCGAAGGCCATCATCATGCGCGCATGGCCCATGTGGCACAGGTCGTAGATGGTCATGCCGCACACATACATGCGCACCTCGCCCGGCACGATGGGGGTGAAGGGCTCGAGGCGGCGGGTCAGCGTGTTGAACAGGCGCAGGGTCATCGGCCGATGCGGAAAGCGGCCGCCTGGCGGCGGCCGGTACACGGTGGGGGCGGGGTGGCGATCGCCGGCCTGGCGGCAGGCAGGGCCGGCGCACCGGCAGTCCGGCGGGCCAGCTTGGCGTCGATACAATCAAATCAGTATAGCGGCGGGCCGGTGGCCGCAGCCGCTCTCCGAACCCCGCACCGGTCCGTCCTTGGTCCATCGCCATTCCTCCAGTTCCGCCGGTCCGCGCCCCGCCTGGGGCAGCCAACTGGCCGCCAAGGTCGCCGCCGTCCTGGCTTGCATCGGATGGCTGCTGACCGCACTGCCCGCTGCCGCCAACACGCCGGTGACGGCGGTCGACATCGAGCGCCAGTACCGCAGCGGCGAGCCCCGCGTGGCGCTGCAGCAGCTGGATCAGGCGCTGGCCCAGCGCCCGGGCGACGCGCCGCTGCGCTTCCTGCAGGCGGTGCTGGCGGCAGAGACCGGCCAGACCGCCCAGGCCACCCGCCTGCTTGAACGCATGACCGAAGAGTTCCCCGATCTGCCCGAGCCGTACAACAACCTGGCGGTGCTGCAGGCTGCGGCCGGCCAGATCGACCAGGCGCGCAGCCTGCTGGAAACGGCGCTGCGCCTGGACCCGGGCTACCGCACCGCCCACGAGAACCTGGGCGACGTGTTCGTGCGGCTGGCCCAGCGCGCCTATGAGGCAGCCGCCGGCCCGCGCAGCGAGCCGGCGCTGCAGACCAAGCTGCGCCTGGCGCGCGAACTGGCGGCGCTGCGCTGATGCCGCGCTGCACCACCCCATCCCAAGACCGGAGCAAACCATGAAACACCTGGCCCTGGCCATCACCCTGGCCGGCCTGCTGGCCGCACCGCTGGCCGCGCAGGCGCAGAAGGTCAAGCTTTCCACCTCTGCCGGCGACATCGTGGTCGAACTCGACCCCGCCAAGGCGCCCAAGAGCGTGGCCAACTTCGTGCAGTACGTGAAGGCCGGCCACTACACCAACACCGTGTTCCACCGGGTGATCGACGGCTTCATGATCCAGGGCGGCGGCATGACGGCCGATCTGGCCGAGAAGCCCACCCGCGCGCCGATCCCGCTGGAAGCCGGCAACGGCCTGTCGAATGTGCGCGGCACGCTGGCCATGGCACGCACCAACGTGCCCGATTCGGCCACCGCGCAGTTCTTCATCAACGTGGTCGACAACCCGCGGCTCGACACCGCCGGCGGCGGCTACGCGGTGTTCGGCAAGGTGGTCGAGGGCATGGACGTCGTCGACAAGATTCGCATGGTGCCCGTGGGCAACAAGGGCCCGTACCAGAACGTGCCGGTGACCCCGGTGACCATCAAGCAAGCCACCCTCCAGGAGAAATGACATGAGCAAGTTCGTCGAGATGACCACCAGCGCGGGCACCCTGCGCATCGAGCTGGACGACGCCAAGGCGCCGGCCACCGTCGCCAACTTCCTGTCCTACGTGGCCAAGGGCCACTACGACGGCACCATCTTCCACCGCGTGATCAAGGGCTTCATGATCCAGGGCGGCGGCTTCGAGCCTGGCATGAAGCAGAAGCCCACCGGCGGCGAGATCCAGAACGAAGCCAACAACGGCCTGAAGAACAACAAGTACACCCTGGCCATGGCCCGCACCAGCGCGCCGCATTCGGCCACGGCGCAGTTCTTCATCAACGGCACCGACAACGACTTCCTCAACTTCCGCAGCGAAAGCGCGCAAGGCTGGGGCTATGCGGTGTTCGGCAAGGTGGTGGCCGGCACCGAGGTGGTCGATGCGATCGAGCGCGTGGCCACCGGCCGCCGCGGCGGCCATGATGACGTGCCGACCGAGGACGTGGTGATCCTCAAGGCCGTTGAAGTCGCCTGACTGACGCCGCAATGAGCGCCTGCGCGCCGGCCAACGGCTGGCCGCAGGCCGATCCGGCCTGGAGCAGCCTGCAGGCCGACCCGGCCTGGCGCTGCATCGACCTGCTGTCGGACGTGCACCTGCATGCCGACATGCCGCGCACCTTCGCCGCCTGGCGGGATCACCTGCTGTCCACGCCAGCCGATGCGGTGCTGATCCTGGGCGACCTGTTCGAGGTGTGGGTGGGCGACGACGCGGCCGGCAGCGGCTTTGCGGCCGACTGCGTGGCGGTGCTGCATGCCGCCAGCCGGGAGCGCGCCCTCGCCTTCCTGCCCGGCAACCGCGATTTCCTGGTGGGCGACGCGCTGCTGGCCGCCACCAGCATGCAGGCCTTGGCCGACCCGACGGTGCTGCAGGCCTTCGGCCAGCGCTGGCTGCTGACCCATGGCGACGCGCTCTGCCTGGCCGACAGTGCCTACCAGCAGTTCCGCCGCCAGGTGCGCAGCCCCGCCTGGCAACAGGCCTTCCTGGCCCAGCCGCTGGCCGAGCGCGAACGGCAGGCCCGCGCCATGCGCGACGCCAGCGCGGCGCACCAGGCCGGCATGGACCCGACCCAGTGGAGCGATGTGGACGACACCGCGGCCGCACGCTGGCTGGCCGCCGCCGGTTGCCCCGCAATGATCCACGGCCACACCCACCGCCCCGCCACCCATGCATTGCCCGGCGGCGGCGTCCGCCATGTGCTGGGCGACTGGGACTTCGACCACGGCGCGCCGCGTGCGCGCGCTCTGCGCCTCACGGCTGCCGGCCTGCAGGTGTTGGACCTGGCGGCATGAAGGGCCTGCTGCAGCGCTGGCAGGCCCACCGTGAGGCCAAGGTGCTGGCCCGCCGCGCCATCCCCGACCCCCTGTGGCAGCTGACGCTGGCCCGCCTGCCGTTCCTGGCGCAGCGCAGCGACGCCGACCTGGCCGAACTGCGCCGCCTGGCCAGCCTGTTCCTCGACCAGAAGGAATTCACCGGCGCCGATGGCCTGGTGGTCGACGATGCGATGGCCGTGTGCATCGCGGTGCAGGCCGTGCTGCCGGTGCTAAGGGTCGGCCTGGCGCCCTACGACGGCTTCGTGGGCATCGTGGTGCACCCTGACGAGGTGGTGGCCCGGCGCGAGGTGATGGACGACGACGGCGTGGTGCACGCCTACGACGAGGTGCTGGCCGGCGAGGCGATGGAAGGCGGCCCGGTGATGCTGAGCTGGCGCGACGTGGCCGACGCCGGCGAGACGGCCGCATCGGGCTACAACGTGGTGATCCACGAGTTCGCCCATGTGCTGGACATGGGCGACGGCGCCGCCGACGGCGTGCCACCGCTGCCGTCGGCCCAGGCCCGGCGTGACTGGCTGGCCGTGCTGATGCCGGCTTACGACCGCCATGGCGAGCAGGTGGTGTGCGGCTACGACACCCTGCTGGACCCGTACGGCGCGCAGGGGCCGGAGGAATTCTTCGCCGTGGCCAGCGAGACCTTCTTCGTCAACCCGAAAGAACTGCGCGCCGAGCACCCCGATCTGTACGGGTTGCTGGCGCGCTATTTCCGTCAGGACCCCGCCGCATTCACGCCTTGACCCAGTGGACCCCGTGGAACCGGCTTCGCCGGGCCGCTGGGGGCGCCCCCTTGAGGGGGAGCGCCGCAGGCGCTACGGGGGTGGGTGATCAGGCCGGAGCGGGTTCGGCCTTGGCCTTGTCGCTCTTCTTGGGCGGCTGGATGTCGAGCTGCACCTCGTCCTTGTCGTCCACGTCCACCGTCAGGCGGCCACCGTCGACCAGGCGGCCGAACAGCAGTTCGTCGGCCAGCGCACGGCGGATGGTGTCCTGGATCAAGCGCTGCATCGGGCGGGCGCCCATCAGCGGGTCGAAGCCCTTCTTCGCCAGCATCTTGCGCAGCGCGTCGGTGAAGGTGACTTCCACCTTCTTCTCACCGAGCTGGCTTTCCAACTGCAGCAGGAACTTGTCGACCACGCGCAGGATGATGCTCTCGTCCAGCGCGCGGAAGCTGACGGTGGCGTCCAGCCGGTTGCGGAACTCGGGCGTGAACATGCGCTTGATGTCGGCCATCTCGTCGCCCTGCTCGCGCGCCGTGGTGAAGCCGATGGTGGCCTTGTTCATCGTCTCGGCGCCCGCATTGGTCGTCATGATGATGATGACGTTGCGGAAATCGGCCTTGCGCCCGTTGTTGTCGGTCAGGCTGCCATGGTCCATCACCTGCAGCAGCACGTTGTAGACGTCCGGGTGGGCCTTCTCGATCTCGTCGAGCAGCAGCACGCAGTGCGGCTTCTTGGTGACGGCCTCGGTCAGCAGGCCGCCCTGGTCGAAGCCCACATAGCCCGGGGGCGCGCCGATCAGCCGGCTGACCGCATGGCGCTCCATGTACTCCGACATGTCGAAGCGGATCAGTTCGATGCCCAGGATGAAGGCCAGCTGCTTGGCGACCTCGGTCTTGCCGACACCGGTGGGGCCGCTGAACAGGAAGCTGCCGATCGGCTTGTCGGGCTTGCCCAGTCCGCTGCGCGCCATCTTGATGGCGGCGGCGAGCGCGTCGATGGCCGGGTCTTGCCCGAACACCACGCTCTTCAAGTCCCGGTCCAGGCTCTTCAACTTGCCGCGGTCGTCGTTGCTGACAGAAGCGGGCGGGATGCGCGCGATCTTGGCGACGATCTCTTCCACCTCGTTGCGGGTGATGGTCTTCTTCTGCTTGCTCTTGGGCAGGATGCGCTGCGCGGCACCGGCCTCGTCGATCACGTCGATGGCCTTGTCGGGCAGATGGCGGTCGTTGATGAACTTGGCCGACAGCTCGGCCGCAGCCTGCAGCGCGCCCAGCGCGTACTTCACGTTGTGGTGGTCCTCGAAGCGGCTCTTCAGGCCCTTCAGGATCTCGACCGTCTGCTCGACCGACGGCTCGACCACGTCCACCTTCTGGAAGCGCCGCGACAGCGCCGCGTCCTTCTCGAAGATGCCGCGGTACTCGGTGAAGGTGGTGGCGCCGATGCACTTCATCGTGCCGTTGGAAAGCGCCGGCTTCAGCAGGTTGGACGCGTCCAGCGTGCCGCCCGACGCCGCGCCGGCGCCGATCAGGGTGTGGATCTCGTCGATGAACAGCACCGCGCTGGGCTGGTCCTTCAGCTGCTTGAGCACACCCTTCAGGCGCTGCTCGAAATCACCGCGGTACTTGGTGCCGGCCAGCAGGGCACCCATGTCCAGCGAGTAGACGGTGGACGCGGCCAGCACCTCGGGCACGTCGCCCTGGGTGATGCGCCAGGCCAGGCCTTCGGCAATCGCCGTCTTGCCCACACCGGCCTCGCCGACCAGCAGCGGGTTGTTCTTGCGGCGGCGGCACAGGATCTGGATGACGCGCTCGACCTCGTGGTCGCGGCCGATCAGCGGGTCGATCTTGCCGTCCTTGGCCTGCTGGTTCAGGTTCTGGGTGAACTGGTCCAGCGGCGAGCCCTTGCTGTCGCTGCCGGCTTCTTCCTTCTCGCCGCCTTCGCTGCTGCCGGGCTCGCTGCCGCCCTTGGGTGCTTCAGGCGGCTCGCTCTTCTTGATGCCGTGGGCGATGAAGTTCACCACGTCCAGGCGGGTGACGCCCTGCTGGTGCAGGTAGTACACCGCGTGGGAATCCTTCTCGCCGAAGATCGCGACCAGCACGTTGGCGCCGGTCACTTCCTTCTTGCCGCTGCCGGTGCTCTGCACATGCATGATGGCGCGCTGGATCACCCGCTGGAAGCCGAGCGTGGGCTGGGTGTCCACCTCCTCGGTGCCGCCGACGGTGGGCGTGTTTTCCTTGATGAAGGTGGTCAGGCTCTTGCGCAGGTCGTCGATGTTGGCGGCGCAGGCCTTCAACACTTCGGCCGCGGAAGGGTTGTCCAGCAGCGCCAGCAGCAGGTGCTCGACGGTGATGAACTCATGGCGCTGCTGGCGCGCCTCGACGAACGCCATGTGCAGGCTGACTTCCAGTTCTTGCGCAATCATGCGGCCTCCATAATGCACTGCAGCGGATGCCCGGCGCGGCGGGCCGCGGCGAGTACGAGTTCAACCTTGGTGGCCGCCACGTCCTTGGTGTAGACACCGCAGACGCCACGTCCTTCGTGGTGGATCTTCAACATGATCAGCGTGGCCGATTCCAGGTCACGCTTGAAGTATTGCTGCAACACCATCACCACGAATTCCATCGGGGTGTAGTCGTCGTTGAGCAGCACCACCTGGTACATCTGCGGCGGTTTGGTCCGCGCTGTCTTGCGCTCGACCACCA
>JAGOBT010000174.1:2195-6839 GCA_017999135.1 Burkholderiaceae bacterium | reverse complement strand
GGGCAGCAGGTGCCGCCGGCGCGTCCGCAGCCGGGGCAGCATCCGCCGCCGGGGCGTCGCTGCGCTCGGGGCGCTCGCTGCGCTCACGGCGCGGCGGGCGGTCGCCACGGTCATCGCGGGGGCCACGGTCGGGGCGGTCGCCATACTCGCGGCGCGGGCGCTCGAAGCGCTCTTCTTCCATGCCCTCGGGCCGCTCGATCAGCGCCTTCATGCTCAGCTTGATGCGGCCTTTCTCGTCGGTCTCCATGACCTTGACCTTGACGATCTGGCCTTCCTTCAGGAAGTCGGTCACCGCTTCCACACGCTGGTGGGCGATCTGGCTGATGTGCAGCAGGCCGTCCTTGCCGGGCAGGATGTTGACCAGCGCGCCGAAGTCCAGGATCTTGGTGATCGGGCCTTCGTAGACCTTGCCGATCTCGGCCTCGGCGGTGATCTCGGCGATGCGCTTCTTGGCGAACTCGGCCTTCTCGCCGTCGGTGCTGGCGATGGTGATGGTGCCGTCTTCGCCGATGTCGATGGTGCAGCCGGTTTCCTCGGTCAGCGCGCGGATGGTGGCGCCGCCCTTGCCGATCACGTCACGGATCTTCTCCGGGTTGATCTTCATGGTGTACAGGCGCGGGGCGAACTGGCTGACCTCGGCCTTGGCTTCGCCCACGGCGCCCTGCATCACGCCCAGGATGTGCAGGCGCGCTTCCTTGGCCTGGGCCAGTGCCACCTGCATGATTTCCTTGGTGATGCCCTGGATCTTGATGTCCATCTGCAGCGCGGTGATGCCGCCGGTGGTGCCGGCCACCTTGAAGTCCATGTCACCCAGATGATCTTCGTCACCCAGGATGTCGGTCAGCACGGCGAAGCGGTTGCCGTCCTTGATCAGGCCCATGGCGATGCCGGCCACATGGGCCTTCATCGGCACGCCGGCGTCCATCAGCGCCAGGCAGCCACCACAGACGCTGGCCATCGATGACGAGCCGTTGGACTCGGTGATTTCCGACACCACGCGGATGGTGTAGGGGAAGTCTTCCTTCGTGGGCAGCGCGGCGATCAGCGCGCGCTTGGCCAGGCGACCGTGGCCGATCTCGCGGCGCTTGGGGCTGCCCACGCGGCCCGTTTCGCCGGTGGCGAACGGGGGCATGTTGTAGTGCAGCATGAAGCGGTCTTCGAAGTCGCCGGCCAGGGCGTCGATGCGCTGGGCGTCACGGTCGGTGCCCAGGGTGGCGATCACCAGGGCCTGGGTCTCGCCGCGGGTGAACAGCGACGAGCCGTGGGTGCGCGGCAGCACGCCGTTGCGGATCTCGATGGGGCGCACGGTGCGGGTGTCGCGGCCGTCGATGCGAGGCTCGCCGGCCAGGATCTGGCCACGCACGATGCGGGCTTCGATCTCGAACAGCAGGCCTTCGACTTCCACCTTGTCGAAGGTGGTGCCGTCGGCCTTCAGGGCGGCCATCACGCTGCTGGTGACGTCGCGGCAGGCCTGGGTGCGGGCCTGCTTGCTGCGGATCTGGTAGGCGGCGCGCAGCGGGCCTTCGGCCAGCTCGGTCACGCGGGCGATGAACGGCTCGTTCTTGGCCGGGGCAGCCCAGGTCCACTCGGGCTTGCCAGCGTCGCGCACCAGCTCGTGGATGGCGTTGATGGCGATCTTGCCCATGTCATGGCCATAGACCACGGCGCCCAGCATCACTTCTTCGCTCAGCTGGTCGGCTTCGGATTCGACCATCAGCACGGCGGCTTCGGTGCCGGCCACCACCAGGTCCATCTGGCTGTTGGCCAGCTCGGTCTTGCCCGGGTTCAGCACGTACTGGCCGTTGACATAGCCCACGCGGGCGGCGCCGATCGGGCCGGTGAACGGGATGCCGGAGATCGACAGCGCGGCGCTGGTGCCGATCATCGCGGCGATGTCGGCCTGCACCTCGGGGTTCAGGCTCAGCACATGGATGACGACCTGGACTTCATTGAAGAAACCTTCGGGGAACAGCGGGCGGATTGGGCGGTCGATCAGGCGGCTGGTCAGGGTCTCCAGCTCGCTGGGGCGGCCTTCGCGCTTGAAGAAGCTGCCGGGGATCTTGCCGGCGGCGTAGGTCTTCTCGATGTAGTCGACGGTCAGCGGGAAGAAATCCTGGCCGGCCTTGGCCTCGGTCTTGGCCACCACGGTGGCCAGCACCACGGTGCCTTCGATGTCGACGATGACAGCGCCGCTGGACTGGCGGGCGACTTCGCCGGTTTCCATCACGACCTGGTGGTTGCCCCAGGTGAAGGACTTGGTGACTTTGTTGAACAGACCCATGGAATCATCTCCTTTGGTTGTCAGGCGCACTTGCGGTGGCGCCGATGGAAACCGGGAGCGGAGAGCCTCGTGGGCGGGATGCCATTCCAGTGATGTCCACCTGGACGCCGTTGGAATGACACAGCACTGCCGTTGACGAAGCGGAGTTCAGCTCCAAAACAAGAAGAGCCTGTGCTGGGGTTGGCCAGACAGGCTCTTCATCGTGTCAAAACCTTACTTGCGCAGGCCCAGCTTGGCGATCAGCGCGGTGTAGCGCTCGGGTGCCTTGCCCTTCAGGTAGTCCAGCAGCTTGCGGCGGCGCGAGACCATGCGCAGCAGGCCGCGGCGGCCGTGGTGGTCCTTCAGGTGGGTCTTGAAGTGGGGCGTCAGGTCGTTGATGCGGGCGGTCAGCAGCGCCACTTGCACTTCCGGGCTGCCGGTGTCGGCGGTGCCGCGGGCGTTGTTGCTGACGATGTCGGCGCGGATGGCCTTGTCGATGGACATGGTGTTTCCTTTGGGAATGGAAGCCGCCATCTCCAGCCATTTCCGATGCTGGGGCGGTTTCCGGTTTTGACTTGCGGTCGCGGGTGAAACCAACCTGCGCCGTGCTGTGTTGCACGCACCAAGGCAGGGCCCCGGCGCGCAAAACCTGCGGATTATAGCCTGAGCGCGCGTTGAAGCCGGTCCACGCCGGCCAGCAGGCGCGCCGTGTCCCGTGACGCAAAGCACCAGCGCAGCCAGCCTTCGCCCTCGGGCCCGAAGGCAGCGCCGGGTGCCAGGCCCAGGCCGTGGTCGGCCACCAGGTGCTTGGCGAAGGCCAGGGAGTCGTCCGCGCCGGGGACGCGGAACCAGGCGTACATGCCGCCGTCCGGCGTGGCCGACTGCACGCCGGGCAGCGCCGCCAGCGCCGGGCACAGTGCATCACGCCCGGCGCGCAGCCGTGCCACCAGCGGCGGCACGAAGGCATCGGCCATCGCCAGCGCCTGCAGCCCGCCGCGCTGCACGAACACCGGCGCGCAGCTGCTGTTGAACTCGATCAGCTTGCCCACCGCGTCCAGGTGGCCGGCGGGCAGCAGCAGCCAGCCCAGGCGCCAGCCGGTCATCAGGAAGCTCTTGGAGAAGCTGTGCACGACGATCAGGCGGTCGTCGGGGGTGCTGATGTCGGAGAAGCTGGGAGCAGCACGGCCGGCGCCGAACCAGACCCGGTCGTAGACCTCGTCGGCCACGATCCAGGTGCCGGTGCGGCGGCAGTGGGCCAGCAGCGCCTGCTGCTCGGCGCGGGTCAGCGCCCAGCCGGTGGGGTTGTTGGGCGCGTTCAGCAACAGCACCCGGGTGGCGGGCGTCACGGCGGCCAGCAGGCGGTCGAGGTCCAGCCGCCAGGCGCCGGCGGCATCGGGCGCCAGCGGCACCCGCACCACGTTCGCGCCCAGGATGGCCGGCTGGGCCGGCAGGTTGGGCCACACCGGCACCACCACCACCACCTCGTCGCCGGCATCCACCAGCAGCTGCATCGCGGTCATCAGCGCCGTCACGCCCGACGAGGTGACGGCGATGCGGTCGGGCCCCGGGTCGCCATGCAGGCCGGCGGTGTAGGTGCGCAGGGCCTCGCGCAGCTCGGGCATGCCCAGGTTGTGGCTGTAGAAGGTCTCGCCGCGCTGCAGTGATTCAGCGGCCGCCTGGCGCACCTCGGCGGGTGTCACCTCGTCGCTCTCGCCGAACCAGAAGGCCAGCACATCGGGCCGGCCCAGGCCGGCGTTGGCGACGTCGCGGATCTTGCTGCCGGGCAGCTGGGCGATGGTGGAGCGCATGGTGGTCAGGGCTGGCGATTTCAAGGGTGCGGCGGCTTGCGCCAGCACAAAAAATGGCCTCTTGAAAGAGGCCGCGGCGGGGTCAATTCAGGGGCATGGGCAGCACGGCAGACACCCGCCACGCACCGCCCGACACCCGCAACCAAACCAGGAGTTGACCATGTTTCTCGTGCCCCTGACCCGCCACAGCGCCGACCTCGCCCGCAGCTTCGACCGCCTGTTCGACGAGAACCTGTTCGGCGTGCCCAGCCGCGCCGAGGCCCCCGCCACCCGCAGCCCCGCGCTGGACGTGGCCGAGACCGAGCGGGCTTACACCGTCAGGCTCGACCTGCCCGGCGTGGCCAAGGAAGACGTGAAGATCGCCATCGAGGGCCGCCGCGTCACCGTGGAAGCCAGCACCGCGCAGAGCAGCGAGAAGAAGGACGGCGAGCGCGTGCTGTACGCCGAGCGCTCGATGGCCAGCTATGCGCGCAGCTTCACGCTGCCGGTGGAAGTGGATCAGGCCGAATCCAGCGCCCGCATGGACCATGGCGTGCTGACGTTGCAGCTGGCCAAGCGCGGCGCCGTGCGTGCCAC
>JAGOBT010000174.1:0-2095 GCA_017999135.1 Burkholderiaceae bacterium | reverse complement strand
GTCGATCTGGTCCAGCGGCCAGCGCGGCCGCACGTCGAAGGCATGGTCCATCGACGCCTGGCCGGCGCCGGCCTGCAGCCGCATCGCCGCGGCCAGCGCGATCATCGCGCCGTTGTCGGTGCACAGCGCCAGCTCGGGATAGTGCACCCGCCAGCCACGCTTCAGCGCAGCTGCATCCAGCTGGCGACGCAGTTCGGCGTTCGCTCCCACGCCGCCGGAGACCACCAGCCGCCGCAGGCCGGTGGTCTTCAGCGCGGTGACGGACTTCTTCACCAGCACTTCGACGATGGCCGCCTGCGTGCTGGCGGCCAGATTGGCCAGCTGCGCGGGCGTGGGCGACGGGCCCAGCTTGCGGTGCTGGGTGAGCACCGCCGTCTTCAGCCCGGCGAACGAAAAATCCAGGTCGCCGCTGTGCAGCAGCGGCCGTGGCAGCGCAAAGGCATCGGGCCGGCCGCTGGTGGCCAGCCTGGACAGCGCCGGCCCGCCCGGATAGCCCAGGCCCATCAGCTTGGCGCTCTTGTCGAACGCCTCGCCGGCAGCATCGTCGATGCTCTCGCCCAGCAGGGTGTACTGGCCCACCGCGTCCACCCGCATCAGCTGGGTGTGGCCACCCGACACCAGCAGCGCGACGAACGGAAACTCTGGTGGGTCGGTCGACAGAAAGGGTGACAACAGGTGCCCTTCCAGGTGGTGCACGCCCAGCACCGGCTTGCCCAGCGCTGCCGCCAGCGCGCAGGCCACGCCGGCGCCCACCAGCAGCGCACCGGCCAGGCCGGGGCCACGGGTGAAGGCCACCACATCGACATCGGCCAGCACCGCGCCGGCCTCGTCCAGCACCTGCCGGGTGAGCGGCAGCACGCGGCGGATGTGGTCGCGCGAGGCCAGCTCGGGCACCACGCCGCCATAGGCCTGGTGCATGGCGATCTGGCTGTGCAGGGCGTGGGCGCGCAACTCGGGCGTGCCGACGTCGCGGGTGCGCACCAGAGCCACGCCGGATTCGTCGCACGAGGTTTCGATGCCCAGCACTTGCATGGCGGCGGAGTGTACGGGCCACCTCGGCGGCCGCCCGGCGGGCCGCCTGGCGGTGCAGACGCACTGGAATGCAGCGCCCCGATGCGGATTTCCACCCATGGGCAACCGTCTTTGGTGCATCGCAACATGCGCTGAGCGGTCCGGCCCGGAAAACCGCCCTGGCACAGGGTTTGCGAGTGGTTGGGCATGAAGGTCAACGACGGCCTTCCCTGATCTGCCGCTGGCGCCCTGTGTGCGCCCACCCGGCACCGGACGATGGCGTCCCCACCCTTGGCTCTGCAGAGCTCCCCGGTGCGGACGCCCTTTCTTTTGTCTCCACGGAAAGCCCGCCCCATGACCGCCCTGCCCCCGACCCCGACCCCCGCGCCCGCCGACACCGGTGTGGACACCGGCCGCCGCAGCCTGATCCGCGCCGGCGCGGCGCTGGGCGCCACCGGGCTGATCCCCGGCCTGCAGGCTGCCGTTTATGCCCAGGGCTCGGACAAGCCCGAGAAGGAGGAAGTCAGGATCGGCTTCATCCCGCTGACCGACTGCGCCAGCGTGGTGATGGCCAGCGTGCTGGGCTTCGACAAGAAGTACGGCGTCAAGATCATCCCCACCAAGGAGGCCAGCTGGGCCGGCGTGCGCGACAAGCTGGTCAACGGTGAACTGGACATGGCCCATGTGCTGTATGGCCTGGTCTACGGCGTGCACCTGGGCACGGCCGGGCCGAAGAAGGACATGGCCGTTCTGATGGCCCTGAACCACAACGGCCAGGCCATCACATTGAGCAAGAAGCTGGCGGACAAGGGCGCGGTCGACGGCCCCAGCCTGGCCAAGGTGATGGCCGCCGAGAAGCGCGACTACACCTTTGCCGGCACCTTCCCCACCGGCACCCACGCGATGTGGATGCATTACTGGCTGGCCGCCGCCGGCATCAACCCGGTCAGCGGCGCCAAGCTGATCACCGTGCCGCCGCCGCAGATGGTGGCCAACATGCGGGTGGGCAACATGGACGGCTTCTGCGTGGGCGAGCCCTGGAACCACCGCGCCATCATGGACGGCATCGGCATCACCGCCAACA
>JAGOBT010000173.1 GCA_017999135.1 Burkholderiaceae bacterium | reverse complement strand
ACACCGCGCTGATCCTGCCCTATACCGTGCTGAACCTGCCGGTGTGCACGCTGGTGCTGGTGAGTTTCTTCCAAAGCATTCCAAGGGATCTGGAAAACGCCGCCATGATCGACGGCTGCACCCGGCTTGGCGCGCTGGTGCGCATCGTCGTGCCGCTGGCCGCGCCGGGCGTGTTCACCGCCGGCATCCTGGCCTTCGTCAACGCATGGGATGAGTTTCTGCTGGCGCTGAGCCTGAACGCCAGTGCGCAGATGCGTACCGTGCCGGTGGGCATCGCGCTGTACCAGGGCGAATTCAGCTTCCCCTGGCCGGTGATCTCGGCCGCGCTGATCGTGGCCATCGTGCCGATGGCGCTGCTGATCGCGCTCTTCCAGGAACGGGTGGTGGGCGGGCTGACCCAGGGTGGCCTGAAGGGCTGACCAGTCTGGATGGAGTCGGTTGTCGACGCCGGGCTCACATCGGAAGTTGCCGACTCGCCATCTTCCGCGCGAGGACGAGGCCGCCGGGTGCCTGGCCGACTCCATGTCCCCCGTCCTACACGCCGCAAGCGGCGAATAGGACTCCTCCTTCACTTGCGTCGGCCAGGCACCCGCCGTCCTCGTCCAGCCACCATCACCGCATGCGGCGCGTCTCTCGGTGGCGCGATCGCGCAGAACCCAATGGCCGCAACGAGCCCCAAGCCGCCTACTGGAACTGCTCCACCATCCGCTGCAGCGCCATGGTGAAGGGCATCTCCATCAGTGGCAGGGTCAGCAGCATGCCGATCAGGCCCACCGTCACGGTGATCGGAAAGCCGACCGAGAACACGCTGATCTGCGGCGCCACGCGCGAGATCACGCCCAGCACCAGGTTGACGAACAGCAGCATGCCCACCAGCGGCAGCGCGATCCACAGGCCGAGCATGAAGATCTCGCTGCCCCATTGCTGTGGCTGCAGGCGCTGCAGGAAAGCCAGCGGCATGTCGCCGACCTGGAACACCTCGAAGCTGCGCACCACCGCCTGGATCAGCATCAGATGGCCATTGCCCAGCACGAACAGGAAGGCCACCAGCGTACCGAACAGCCGGCTGCTGGCGGTGCCCTGGCTGGCGGTGGCCGGGTCGAAGAACCCGGCGAAGTTCAGGCCCATCTGCAGGCCGATCAGCTCACCGCCCATTTCCACTGCGGCAAACACCAGCCGCACGGCGAAGCCCATGGTCACGCCCACCAGCACCTGCTGCGCCACCACCATGAAGGCCAGTGGTGAATCCAGTGGCACCACCGGCATCGCCGGCAGGCTGGGCTGGGCCGCCAGCGCGATGAAGCCGGCCAGGCCGATCTTCACCCGCATCGGCACTGCCCGCTGGCTGAACACCGGCACCGTGGCCAGCAGCGCCAGCGCCCGCAGGAACGGCCACAGCAGCGGCGTGATCCACGCCAGGATCTGCGCTTCGCTGAGGTTGATCACAGCAAGTTCAGCCCACCGCCGTGGGGATGGCCAGCAGCGTGCGCTGGATGTATTCCACCAGCATGGTCAGCATCCAGGGCCCGGCCACGGCCAGCACCGCCACCGCGGCCACCACCTTGGGCACGAAGCTCAGCGTGGCCTCGTTGATCTGCGTGGCCGCCTGGAAGATGCTGACCACCAGGCCCACCACCAGCACCGCCAGCAGGATGGGTGCCGACACCAGCAGCAGCATGTACAGGCCTTGCTGGCCCAGGTGGAACGCTTGTTGACTGTCCATGTTCGCTCGCTCAGAACACTAGGTGGCAAATGACGCGGCCAGCGATCCGAGCAGCAGGTTCCAGCCATCGGCCAGCACGAACAGCATCAGCTTGAACGGCAGGCTCACCAGCACCGGGCTGAGCATCATCATGCCCAGGCTCATCAGCACGCTGGCCACGATCATGTCGATGATCAGGAACGGGATGAAGATCATGAAGCCGATCTGGAACGCGCTCTTCAACTCGCTGGCCACGAAGGCCGGCACGATCACCATGAACGGCATCTGCTCGGGCTTCACATCAGCCGGCACCTTGGCCAGCTTGGCGAACAGCTGCATGTCGCTGTGGCGCGTCTGCTTGAGCATGAAGGCGCGCATCGGCGCACCGGCCCGGTCCACCGCCTCGGGGAACTGGATCTGCTGGGTGGAGTAGGGCAGCCAGGCCTCCTGGTACACCTTGTCCAGCGTGGGCTGCATGACGAAGAAGGTCAGGAACAGGCTCAGCCCGATGATCACCTGGTTGGGCGGCGCGGCCTGCGTGCCCAGCGCCTGGCGCAGCAGGCTCAGCACGATCACGATGCGGGTGAAGCCGGTCATCATCAGCACCACCGCCGGCAGGAATGTCAGCGCGGTGAAGAACAGCAGCGTCTGGATCGGCACCGAATAGGCCGTGCCCCCGCTGGCCTGGCCCACCAGCAGCGGCAGGCTGGGCCCGCCCGTGGCAGATTGCGCTACAGCGGCTGCAGAAAATGCCGACAACAACGTTGTGGCCAGGGCCGTGCCGGCGGCGCGACCCAGGCGCGAAGAAAACCGGCGGGCGTCAGCGCACATCACCGCTCCCGGGCTTGTGCTGGCGCTGCAGCAGTTGCGCAAACACCGAGCCGGCGCCGGCCGGCGTGGACGGCACATCGGCCTGCGGCGGCATCTGGTGCAGCGTGCTGATGCCCGCCGGCGACACGCCCAGCACCAGCCAGCGGCGGTCGTCGCCCTGGCCCACCTCCACGGTGACCAGGCGCTGGTTGGGCGCCAGCGGCAACGCGCCCACCAGCCGCATCGGCGCGCTGCCGCCCTGGCTGCCGCCCAGCGGCGTGCGCTTGAGCAGCCACAGCGCGGCGGGGATCAGCGCCAGGATCGCCACGAAGGCGAACACCGGGCCGATGAAGTCGGTTCCGCTCATGGTGGGTGTCAGGTCCGGCTGAGGCGGCGCATGCGCTCGCTGGGCGTCACGATGTCGGTCAGGCGGATGCCGAACTTGTCGTTGACCACCACCACCTCGCCCTGGGCGATCAGGTAGCCGTTGACCAGCACGTCCATCGGCTCGCCGGCCAGCGCTTCCAGTTCCACCACCGACCCCTGCGCCAGCTGCAGGATGTGCTTGATCGGGATGCGCGTGCGGCCCAGCTCCACGGTCAACTGCACCGGGATGTCCAGGATCATGTTCAGGTCGTTGCCCGGGGCCAGGGTGCCCGGCGGGCTGGACGCGAAGTTGGTGAACTGCGCGGCCTGCACGGCGCCCAGCGCGTCGGTCACCTCGCTGGCGGTTTCCTTGGGTTTGCTCTCGTCCAGCGCAGCTGCCCATTCGGCTGCCATGCGGTCTTCTTCGGACATGCCGGCGGTGTCGTCACTCATGGTCTGCTCCCAACCAGCCCGCGTCGGCACCGGTCAACAGTTTGTCGATCTTGATGGCGTTGCGGCCATTGCTGGTGCCGTAGTGGCAGTCGAACACCGGCACGCCGTCCACCTTGGCCTGGATCATCGGCAGCAGGTCCAGCTCGATGAAATCGCCGGGCTTGAAGCCCAGCACCTGCTCCACCGTCACCCGGGCGGTCGCCAGTTCAGCCACCAGGGGCACGTCGGCGCTCTGGATCTGGGTGCGCAGCAGCTTGATCCAGCGGCGGTCGGGCTCGGCGTCGCCCTGCATGGCCGAATACAGCACGTCGCGGATGGGTTCCAGCGTGCTGTAGGGGATGCAGAAGTGCACCGTGCCGGTGGTGTCGCCCACCTCCAGCGTGAAGCTGGTGGCCACCACCACCTCGCTGGGCGTGGCCACGTTGCAGAACTGCGGCTGCATCTCGCTGCGCTGGTACTCCAGCTCCACCGGGTAGATGCCGGCCCAGGCCTTGCGGTACTCGTTGATGATCACTTCCACCAGGCGCTCGATCACGCGCTGCTCGGTGGCCGAGAAGTCGCGCCCCTCGATGCGGGTGTGGTACTTGCCGTTGCCGCCGTACAGCGCGTCGATCACCGCGAACACCAGCGACGGGTCGCACACGATCAGCCCGCTGCCGCGCAGCGGCTTCACGCTGACGATGTTGAAGTTGGTGGGCACCACGATCTCGCGCAGGAAGGCGCTGTACTTGATGACCTTGGCCCCGCCGATGCTCACCTCGGGGCTCTTGCGGATCAGGTTGAACAGCCCCAGGCGGATGTTGCGGGCGAAGCGCTCGCCGATGATCTCCATCGTGGGCATGCGCCCACGGACGATCCGCTCCTGGCTGGCGATGTTGTAGTCGCGGATGCCCTCGGTCTTGACCTCTTCGGTCTCGACCTTCTGGCTCTCGCCGGTGATGCCCTGCAACAGCGCATCGACCTCGTCCTGCGACAGGATCTGCTGATTCACTGGAGCCCCTCGGTTTGCGGGTACGCAAACCGGCCTCGCAGGCCGCACTGCGCCAGTCGGCGCAGCCCTTCGCCAGGCGTGGCCAGTCCACTGGACTGTCCACGTCCGGGCTCAGCCCCCGAGGGGATCGCGGGCCGGCTTGGGGCGGCCCGGCGCTCGGCCCGCGCCGCTTCGATGGCCATTTGGGTCATGCCACGATCACTGAACAATGAAGTTGGAGAAATGGACGGCCGTCACAGGCAGGTTCGTGGGCGGCTTCTTCTTCTTTTTCTTCTTCTTCGGCGGTGGCGCGTCGGCGGCGGGCTCTTCCTCGTCCTCGTCTTCCTCGATGTCATAGCCCAGCGGCCGCACCGACGCATACAGGATCGACTGGGCCAGCTTGTCCTTGCCCTCGCGGGTGAGCAGTTGCGCGGCTGTCTTGTGCGACAGCACCATCAGGATGTTGTTGCGGATGGCCGGCATGTAGAGCTTGAGGTCGGCCTCGGTCTTGATGTCGTCGATCTCCAGCGTGACGCCGATCTGCGCGTAGCGCTCGCTCTCCTTGTCGGCCAGGTTCACGGTGAACGGGTCCAGCGGCACGAACACGGGCTTGAACGACGGGTCGCGCTTGGGCTTGGGCTTGGGGGCGGGCTCGTGGGCCTCGGCCTTGGCATGGCCGTCGTCGCCTTCCTCGCCCTCGGCGGGCTTCTTCTTCAGCAGGAAGAAGGCGGCGCCGCCGCCGATCAGCACCACCAGCAGCACGGCGGCGATGATGATGATCAGCTTCTTCTTGCCGCCCGAGGCGGGCGGGGCGGCATCGGCAGCGGCGGCGGGTGCGGCAGACATGGTGCTTCTCCAGGACATGCCGGCTCAGCCGGCAGGGTGGCCTGCCATGGCTGCAAAGCGGCATGGCGGGCCTCTCTGGCGATTATTCGGATGGGGTCGCACCGCCGATGCGCTGAACAGCGGTGCATTCCGGCGTGTATTGCCAGTGGTGTGGCGGCTGCGCGCAGCGCTGCGCACCGGCCAGGGCGGCCGGTGCGCAAGCCGGGGTGACGCGTGATCAGGCCACCAGGTCGACCAGGCCACGCTGCGTGCGCAGCGGCACGGCGGTGGTCGGCAGGTCGGCGACGCGGGTGTTGCCGTCGTTGCCACGCGGCTGGCCCGGCTGGGCCGGTGCGTCGCCCTGGCCCTGGCGGCCCGGCGTCTGCTGGAACACGCCGCCGCCCGCCAGCGTGAAGCCGGCCTCCTGCAGCGCGCCTGCCAGTGCCGGCAGCGACGCCTCGATCACCGCGCGGGTGCCAGCCAGGTCGGCCTGGAAGTCGACCCGGGCCGCGCTGCCATCCAGTGCGATCTGCACGGCGATCGGGCCCATCTCGGCCGGGTTGAGCTGCAGCCGCGCCGTCTGCACGCCGTCGCGCACCAGCACGCTCACCTGCGTGCCCAGCGCTGCGCCAAAGCCCGGGTTGTCCAGCGGCACGGGCACCCGCGCCTCGGCCATCGGTGCCGTGCCCGCCGTGCTGCCGCCCATCTGCACGGGCCCGCTGGTGGCCACCATGGTCGGCGGCAGTACCTGGACGCTGGCGGCAGGGTCGGTCTGGGCCTGGGGCTCTGCACGTGCCACCGCCTGGGCGGCGACGCCCAGGGCCTGCATGGCGCGCTCGGCCGCCGTGCCTTGCGGGCCGGCTGCCCCGGGTTGGGGCGCCACGGGCTGCACGCCCGCTGCCGCGGTGCTGACCGACTCTGGCGCCGGGCGGGCCGGGTCGGCGACCGGTGCATCGCCCGGTGTGGCCTGGCGGGTGCGCTCGGCCCAGGCCGCCATGCCGGGCTGCGCCGATTCGGCCGCTGCGCCCTGGCCGCTTGCGGGGCGCACCACGGTCGGGCCAGCCTGGCCCATGGGGTCGCCAGCGCGGCCACCAGCCGCATCAGCAGCCGGCGGGTCAGGCAGGGCCGCAGGCCCGGTGCCGGCCAGCATCGGCTGGGTGGATGGCGATGGTGCCGGCGGCTCCGCTGCCGCCGCGGTGGCGCCGTTGGCTGCTGCGGCGGTGCTGGCGGCGGGGGCCAGGCCATCACCGTTGCCCGGCTCGGCGGACGGTGTGGTGCCGGGTGCCGTGGCTGGGTCGGCCGGATGGCGCGTGGCCTGGCGGCTGGCGCTGGCGGGCCCGTTGGCGGCCGTGCCCTGCAGCGCGCCGCCGCTGGCGGTCTGGCCGGCACGGCCTGCCGGTCGCATGCCCGCTTCTGCCATGGCGCGGCTGGCTGGCGCGGCGGCCGGCACCGCGGTGCCCCCCATGGCCACGGGCAGGGCAGCCTGTGGCGGTGCGGCCGCCGGTGCTGCAGAGGCCGGGGCGACGGCCATGGGCGTGCCGCCTGCCGGGCCGGCTGACGGAATGGCTGCCGGACTGGCTGGTGCGGATGGCGCAGCGGCTGCGGCACCGGTGGCCGCGGCCTGCGACGGGCGGCCCTGCGCCCCCAGGGCGGGGGCGGCGTTGGCGGATGCCAAGGCCAGTCCGCCAGCCGTCGCGCCGGAAGCTGCGGTGGCCG
>JAGOBT010000172.1 GCA_017999135.1 Burkholderiaceae bacterium | reverse complement strand
CCGTGTCTTCGGGCGGCTTGCTGCTGTGGCAAGGCCTGCAGAAGAACGCCGGCGGCGGCGTGGGCACCGCCGAGGCGGTGCGCCTGATCAACCGCGAGAAGGGCGTGCTGATCGACGTGTCCGAGCCCGCCGAGTACGCCAGTGGCCATGCGGTGGGTGCACGCAACATCCCCTTCGGCAGCCTCGAGGGTGCCAAGGAACTGCCCAGCAACAAGGCCCTGCCGCTGCTGATGATCTGTCCCACCGGCGCCCGCGCTGGCCGTGCCGCCGGCCTGCTGCGCAAGGCCGGCTACGAGAAGGCCATGGCTGTCACCGGCGGCCTGAATGCCTGGCGCGAGGCCGGCCTGCCGGTTGACAAGAAGCCCGCCTGATCGGCAGGCCTGCCGGGCCACGCCCTGCAGACTTCCAGTTGGCCCGGCAGAATCGGCATCCTTCCGATTCAAAGCCTCGTCACCATGAACGCCGTGCGCATGTACACCACCCAGGTCTGCCCTTTCTGCGTCCGGGCCAAGGCCCTGCTGAAGCAGCGCGGCGTGGACACCATCGACGAGGTGCGCATCGACCTCGACCCCAGCCAGCGTGACGCCATGATCGCCCTGACCGGCCGCCGCACGGTGCCGCAGATCTTCATCGGCAGCACCCATGTGGGCGGGTGCGACGACCTGATGGCGCTGGACCGCGCCGGCGGCCTGCAGCCGCTGCTGCAAGGCGCCTGACCCCCGGCGCCGGCGGCCCCCGCTGGGTGCCGCATCCGTCACGCCCGCTGCCGCGGGGCCGTCATGGCCCTGCGCCATAATCCGCGCCGCCCCAGCCCGTTGCCCCGTCGGCGGCGGGCTTTTGTCATTTTCTCAGGATGCTTCCGCCATGGCCGACCAAGACGATACCCCCGTGTTCCAGATCCAGCGCATGTACCTGAAGGACCTGTCGCTGGAGCAGCCGAACTCGCCGCAGATCCTGCTCGAGCAGCAGCAGCCGCAGGTCGACATCAACCTGGCCATGGCGGCCGGCGGCGTGGCCGACGGCATCTTCGAAGTGACGGTGACCGCCACCGTCACCACCAAGATCAAGGACAAGACGCTGTTCCTGGTCGAGGCCAAGCAGGCCGGCATCTTCGAGATCCGCAACGTGCCGCAAGAGCAGCTGCAGGGCATCCTGAGCATCGTGTGCCCGCAGATGATCTACCCGTATCTGCGCGCCATCGTCTCCGACGTGTGCACCCGCGCCGGCTTCCCGCCCATCATGCTGACGGAAGTGAACTTCCAGGCCATGTTCGAGGCGCAGCAGGCCCAGGCCGCCGGCAACGGCAGCGCCAGCGGCATCATCACCAGCGCCAACTGACGCTGCACCCCGGCATGGCGCAGCCGCCGCTGGTGGTGCTGGGCGCCGGTGCCTGGGGCACCGCACTGGCCATCGCCGCGGCCGCCCGCCAGCCAGTGCTGCTGTGGGCCCGAGACGTGGCCCAGGCCGTGCAGATGCAGGCCGATCGCACCAATGCCCGGTACCTGCCGGGCCAGGCCTTCCCCGACCAGCTGACCGTCACCGCCGATGCGGCCCGGGCCCACGCCGCGGCCGCCTCCGGCCTGGCCGTGCTGGGCACGCCGATGGCCGGCCTGCGCCCCACCCTGGCTGCCTTGCCGGCCGGCACGCGCACGCTGTGGCTGTGCAAGGGCTTCGAGGCCGGCAGCGGCCTGCTGGGCCATGAGATCGCCCGCGCCACGCGGCCTGATCTGCCCTGCGGCGTGCTGTCGGGCCCCAGCTTCGCGCAGGAGGTGGCGCGATTCCAGCCGACCGCGCTGGTGGCTGCCAGCGCCGACGAGGCGCTGGCCGCGCTGGCGGTGCAGGCCTTCCACAGCGACAGCCTGCGTGTCTACACCAGCACCGACCCCGTGGGCGTGGAAGTGGGCGGCGCGGTGAAGAACGTGATGGCCATCGCCACCGGCATCGCCGATGGCCTGGCACTGGGGCTGAATGCCCGCGCCGCCCTCATCACCCGTGGCCTGGCCGAGATGACCCGCCTTGGACTGGCCCTGGGCGCGCGGGCCGAGACCTTCATGGGCCTGTCGGGCCTGGGCGACCTGGTCCTGACAGCCACCGGCGATCTGTCGCGCAACCGCCAGGTCGGCCTGCTGCTGGCCCGGGGCCAGGCGTTGTCCGACATCCTGCAGCAACTGGGCCATGTGGCCGAGGGCGTGCACACCGCACCCACGCTGCAAGCCCGCGCCCGGGCCAGCGGCGTGGACATGCCGATCACCGACGCCGTGGTGGCCGTGCTGGAAGGCCGGCTGTCGCCGGCACAGGCGCTGCAGCGGCTGATGGCGCGCGAGGCACGGTCTGAATCCTGACGCGGCCGACCCTGCTCAGCTGCCGCCCGTGTAGCCAGTCTGGCGCCAGGCCTCGAACACCGCCACCGCCACCGCATTGCTCAGGTTCAGGCTGCGCTGCCCGGCGCGCATCGGCAGGCGCACCCGCCGGTCGTCGGCAAAGCCGTCACGGATCTCGGCCGGCAGGCCGGCCGTCTCGCTGCCGAACACCAGCCAGTCACCCGGCTGCCAGGCCACGTCGCTGAAGCGCGCCGCGCCGCGGGTGGTGAAGGCGAACAGCCGCCCGCCGATGGCCTGCTGCGCCACCAGCAGCGCCGGCCAGCTGGCATGGCGGCGCACGGCCGTGAACTCGTGGTAGTCCAGCCCGGCGCGGCGCAGCAGCTTGTCCTCCATCGTGAAGCCCAGCGGCTCCACCAGATGCAGGGCGCAGCCGGTGTTGGCGGCCAGGCGGATCACGTTGCCGGTGTTGGGCGGGATCTCCGGCTGCACGAGCACGATGTGGAACATGGGCCGCGATTGTGGCGCGGCGCCGGTTCAGTCCCCTGGCGCCGGCGTGCGCGCCACCACCCACACCTGCACCCCAGCGGCGCCAGCGGCCAGCAGGGCACCGGTGGCCGCGGCGGCGGTGCCGCCGGTGGTCATCACGTCGTCGACCAGTGCGATCTGCTGTCCGGCCACACGATGTTGCCCTTCTGGCGGCACCCACATGGCATCACGCAGGTTGGCGGCGCGGGCGCGCCGGTCCAGCCCCACCTGGTGCGGCGTGTCGCGCAGGCGCAGCAGGCAGTCGGCATGGGCGTGCAGCCGACGGTGCGCGGCCACCCGGCGCGCCAGCTCCCAGGCCTGGTTGTAGCCACGCTCGGCCAGCCGGGCCGGGCTCAACGGCACCGGCAGCACCAGGCTGGCGGCGGGCAGGCCGGGCTGGCGCTGCACCGCAGCGGCCAGCACGCCGGCCAGCAGCGTGGCCAGTTCGGGCTGCTGCTGGAACTTGAAGCGGGCAATCAGCCGGTCCCAGGGAAAGCGGTAGTCGGCCACGGCGACCGTGTGGTGGAACGGCGGTGGCGTGCCCACGCAAGCCCCGCAGCGCTGGCCGCTTGCGGCAGGCAGGGCGCATTGCGGGCAGCGCGCCGGCTGGTCGTCGGCAAAGCGTTGCTGGCAGCCGGCGCACAGGTCGGCGCGGTCCCACTGGCCGCACAGCGCACAGGGCCGGGGCAGGCCGCGCCAGCGCCAGCGCGGGCGCCATGGCATCCCGTCGGTGGGTGCATCGCCGTGCTGCATCGCCTCAATATACTGACCCCGACATGTCCGAGACCAGCGCCGAGCCAGGCGGTTCCCCCCCCGCCATCGACACCCGCGCGCTGCGCCAGGTGCTGCGGCGCCTGGCGCTGGCCGATGCACCGCCGTGGTTGCACCAGGAGGTGGCGCGGCGCATGGCCGAGCGCCTGCCAGTGATCCGCCAGCCGCCCGCGCGCTGGATCGACTGGTGGGCGCACACCGGCGGCGGCGCGTTGGCGGTGCAGGGGGTGTGGCCCCAGGCGCAGCGGCTGGTGGTCGAGCCCACGCCGGAACTGCTGGCCCGCAGCCGTCAGCCCCAGGAGCCGTCCTGGTGGTCCCGGCTCGCGCGCCGTCGCGCCGCCGACCTGCCTGCCTGGCTGAGCGCCGACGTGCCCGACGCGCAGGCCGACATGCTCTGGGCCAACCTGGTGCTGCACACCGCCGCCGACCCCGCGGCCAGCCTGGCCACCTGGCACCGTGCGCTGGCTGTCGACGGCTTCCTGATGTTCTCCAGCTTCGGCCCCGACACCCTGCGCGAGTTGCGCGCGCTGTACGCCGACGCCGGCTGGCCCGCGCCACACCCGCCCTTCGTGGACATGCACGACCTGGGCGACCTGCTGGTGCACGGCGGCTTTGCCGACCCGGTGATGGACCAGGAGACGATCCGGCTGACCTGGTCGTCACCTGAGGCCTTGCTGGCCGAACTGCGCAGCCTGGGCGGGCATCTGGGGCGCGACCGGTTTGCCGGGCTGCGCACGCCACGCTGGCGCGCCCGCCTGTGCCAGGCGCTGGCCGCGCGTGCCGACAGCGACGGGCGCATCGGCCTCACCTTCGAGCTGGTCTACGGCCACGCCTACAAGGCGCCGCCGCGCCCTGCCCGTGGGGCGCCGGCGGTGGTCTCGCTGGCGCAGTTGCGCAGCGGCCGTCCCCGAGGCGGCCAGTCAGGAAGTGCATAGGCTTGGCCAAATATCCGGCTCGGCTTATCACTCCGCTAGAATCTGGCTTTGATCTGGCGCAGACGTCCCGGGTGACGGTGAACTCAGGGCGGTGTGGTCGGCCTTGAGGTCCGGTCTCCAACGCAATGCGCCTCGATCTGCACTGTCTCCATCACCGCACCGCCATGTCCGTCACGACCGCCCCCAGCCCTTGGCCCGCGCCGCCCTCTGCGCGGCAGGATGGCGGCTGGCGTTTCGGCCGACAGCAGACGGTGCCGTTGTCCTGGCTGTTCGACCTGCGCCGCAATGTGTCGATCACTCCGCGCCAGCTGATGGGTTGCTACGCCTTGTTGTGCGTGCTCTCCCTGTTGGTGGCCGCCGGGTTCTGGTGGCGCGGCGTGACCATCGTCAGCCTGTTCACCGGGCTGGAGCTGCTGGCCGTGGGCGCGGCCCTGCTGGTGTTCGCGCGCCATGCGGGCGACCGCGAGACGATCACGCTCACGCACCGCGAGATGTCGGTGGTGCAGCAAGTAGGGCCGGCCACCGAGCAGGTGCGCTTCCGGGCCGAGTGGGTGCGCGTGGAGCCGGTGGCCGACGATGGGTCGCTGGTGGAATTGTCGGGCGAGGGGCGCAGCGTGCGGGTTGGCCGCCACGTGCGCCCGGAGATGCGGGTGGCCTTGGCGCAGGAGTTGCGGCGGGCCTTGCGCCTGGCGCGCGCGGCCGGCGGCCAGGGCTTGGATCACGAAACTGAAGCATGACGATGATGACGATGAAGACATGGATGACCCGTGCGCTGCAAGGCGCAGCGACGACGGTGCTGGCTGGTGGCCTGCAGGCGGCCTGGGCTGCCGCAGACCTGGCTGGTGGGCCGGCCAAGAACCAGCTCGACCTGCACCCGCCCGTCACCCGCATCGCCACCGAGGTGCAGAGCCTGCACTACTTCATGCTGATCATCTGCCTGGTGATCTTCATCGCGGTGTTCGGCGTGATGTTCTATTCGATCATCAAGCACCGCAAGTCGGTGGGCGCGAAGTCGGCCAACTTCCACGAGAGCGTTGCGGTCGAGATCGCCTGGACCATCGTGCCGTTCATCATCGTCGTGGTGATGGGCCTGATGGCCACCAAGACCGTGGTGGCCATGAAGGACACCAGCAACGCTGACCTCACCATCAAGACCACCGGTTACCAGTGGAAGTGGGGTTACGACTACCTGAAAGGCGAGGGCGAGGGCATCGGCTTCCTCTCCACGCTGGACGTGTCCCAGCGCAACATGTCCGACGCCGGCAAGCCCGAGGGCGCTGACTACCTGCTGAAGGTGGACAACCCGCTGGTGGTGCCGGTGGACCGCAAGATCCGCATCATCACCACCGCCAACGACGTGATCCACAGCTGGATGGTGCCGGCCTTCGCCGTCAAGCAGGACGCCATCCCTGGCTTCGTGCGCGACACCTGGTTCCGCGCCGAGAAGGTGGGTGACTACTACGGGCAGTGCGTCGAGCTGTGCGGCAAGGAGCACGCCTACATGCCCATCCATGTGAAGGTGCTGTCCGCCGAGGACTACACCAAGTGGGTCGAAGGCAAGAAGAAGGAAATGGCCGCCAAGGCCGACGATCCGAGCAAGGTCTGGACGCTGGAGGCCCTGGCTGCCCGTGGCGAGAAGATCTACGCTGCCAACTGCGCCGTCTGCCACAAGGCCGATGGCAAGGGCGCCGGTCCGATCAAGGCGCTGGACGGTTCGGCCATCGTGATGGACGCCGACAAGGCCAAGCAGATCGCCATCCTGCTCAATGGCGCCAACAACGGCACGATGCCGGCCTGGAAGACGCTGTCGGACACCGAGATCGCCGCCGTCATCACTTACACCAAGAACAACTGGTCGAACAAGACTGGGCAGATCGTGCAGCCGGCCGAGATCGTCGCCGCTCGCAAGTGATCCGCCGCACCTACTTCCTGAATCGCCGCATCTGCCGCTGAAAGGCCACGCCCCATGAGCGCCGTCCTCCCGCAACACGGGTCCCACGACCACGATCACGCCCACGACCATGACCACGGCCCCCTGAAGGGCTGGCGGCGCTGGGTGTTCGCCACGAACCACAAGGACATCGGCACGATGTACCTGTTGTTCTCGTTCGCCATGCTGATGATCGGCGGCGTGCTGGCGCTGTGCATCCGTGCCGAACTGTTCCAGCCCGGGCTGCAGTTCTTCAACCCCGAACTGTTCAATTCGTTCACCACGATGCACGGGCTGATCATGGTGTTCGGCGCGATCATGCCGGCCTTCGTGGGCTTCGCGAACTGGATGATCCCGCTGCAGATCGGCGCGTCCGACATGGCGTTCGC
>JAGOBT010000171.1 GCA_017999135.1 Burkholderiaceae bacterium | reverse complement strand
CTCGGTGCAGCCTGCCTGCCGGCATCGGCCGGCGGGATCGACTTGCGCAGCACCCGCAGTTCCAGCGGCTGCGGCTGGCGTGCAGCCAGATCGCGCAGCTTGGTGATCAGCGGCGGACGGAACACATGGCCTGCCGGCAGCAGGATCACGCCCTGCGGCGACACCAGGTCCTTGGCCAGCACCATGCCGGGGCGCAGGTCGGCCACCGGCACCGCCACGTCGGCGCGGGCCTCGGCCTCGGCCTCGTCAAGCACCTTGAACAGCGCCTCGACCACGGCCGGGTCGTAACGGGTGAGCACGCCGTCGCGCAGCGCGGCGCGGGCCTTGTCGCCGGTGTAGACCTGCTCGGCCAGGCTGCCGCTGACCAGGCCGTCGTAGTCGTTGACCGCGGCCAGGATGCGCGCGCCCAGCAGGATGGCGGCACCGCTGCGGCCGTCCGGGAAGCCGCGGCCGTCCCAGCGCTCGTGGTGCTGGCGCACGATTGCGGCCACGCCGTGCAGCTTGTCCAGCGGCATCAGCGCCGCTTCGCCGTCGCCCGGGTGCATCTGGTAGACCGTCATCTGGTCGCCGCTGTACTTCGACACCGGGGTGCGCAGCATCGCGTCGTCGAAGCCGATCTTGCCGATGTCGTGCAGCAGCGCGGCCAGTTGCACATCGCGCTGGGCGGCGTCGTCCAGCCCCAGGCGGGCGGCCACGCGGCGGGCCAGCTCGGCCACCCGGCGGGCATGGCCGGCCATGCCGCCTTCACGCAGTTCCAGCAGGCCCGAGAACACGGTGACGGCCAGCATGAAGTGCGCCTCCACCTCGGCATGGGCGGCGGCCAGGTCGGCCAGGCTGGCCTCCAGCGCCGCGGTGCGCTCGGCCACGCGCGCTTCCAGCCCCTGGTTCAGCATGACCAGGGCCTGGTTCTGGGCCTGCGTCAGCGCCAGCAGGCGGCTGTTCTCCTGCTCCAGGCCGCGGCGGTGCAAGGCGTCGCTCACCACCAGCAGCAGGTCGTTGTCGTCCCAGGGCTTGGCGATGTAGCGGTGGATGGCGCCCTGGTTGATGGCGGCGATGGTGGCGGTGATGTCGGCATAGCCGGTCAGCAGGATGCGCGCCACCGACGGGTACAGGCTGCGCACCTGGGCCAGAAAGGCCGCGCCGTCCATGCCGGGCATGCGCATGTCGGACACCACCAGGTCCACCGGCGTGTCGCGCATCAGCGCCAGCGCATCGGCGCCGCCGGTGGCCTGCTCGATGCGGTAGCCCTGGGTGCGGAACAGCCGGCGCAGCGCACTCAACACCGACGGCTCATCGTCGACCAGCAACACGGTGGGTGGCGGGGCCACGGCCGGGTCGGTCGGTGCGGGCGGTGCGGAATCTGCCATCGGGTGCTCCGGCCAGGCATCCGGGCCCGGCTTGTCCGGATCATCGGCAGCGGAATGGAAGACTTGAGCAAATCGTTACAAATGATCAAAACAGCGGGCAGCCAGTTGATGCAAGACCGCCGCCGCACCCTGCCCTAGGCTGACGCTGACCAAGGAGACCGCATGCACTTCGAGCACAGTGAACGCGCCCGCACCCTGCTGGCGCAAGTGGAAACCTTCATGGTCGAGCAGGTGCTGCCCAACGAGCACCTGTACGACCAGCAGGCGCGGGCCCAGGCCGTGCCAGCCACGCCGGCCATCGTGCAGCAGCTGAAGGCCCAGGCCCGCGCCCAGGGGCTGTGGAACCTGTTCCTGCCCGGTGCGCACGGCGCGGGGCTCAGCAACCTGGACTACGCCCCCCTGGCCGAGGCCATGGGCCGGGTGCTGTGGGCCAGCGAGGTGTTCAACTGCTCGGCACCCGACACCGGCAACATGGAGGTGCTGTCGCTCTACGGCACGCCGGCGCAGCAGGCGCGCTGGCTGAAGCCGCTGCTGGCCGGCGAGATCCGCTCGGCCTTCTCGATGACCGAGCCGGCAGTGGCCAGCAGCGACGCCACCAACATCCGCTGTTCCATCACCCAGGACGGCAACCACTGGGTGGTGAACGGCCGCAAGTGGTTCACGTCGGGCGCGATCAACAGCGACTGCAAGCTGCTGATCGTGATGGGCAAGTCGTCGCCCGACCACCCCGACAGCCACCGCCAGCAGTCGATGCTGCTGGTGCCCAAGGACACGCCGGGCATCACCATCCTGCGCGACATGACGGTGTTCGGCTACGACAGCCGGCCGGTGGGCCATGCCGAAGTCGTCTACGACAACGTGCGCGTGCCGCTGGACCACATGCTGCTGGGCGAGGGCCGCGGCTTCGAGATCGCGCAGGGCCGGCTGGGACCGGGGCGCATCCACCACTGCATGCGGCTGATCGGCTGCGCCCAGCGCGCGCTGGAACTGATGTGCAAGCGCGCCACCAGCCGCCATGCCTTTGGCCGGGCGCTGGGCGAGCATGGGTCGGTGAAGGAAGACATCGCCCGCAGCTTCTGCGACATCGAGCAGGCCCGGCTGCTGACGCTGCGCACCGCCGACAAGATGGACCGCGAGGGCAACAAGGCCGCGCGCGACATGATCAGCGCGGCCAAGATCGTGGTGCCCGACATGGCCGCCCGGGTGATCGACCGGGCCATGCAGGTGCACGGCGCGGCCGGCGTATCGCAGGACACCTTTCTGGCCGAGGCCTATGCCTACGCCCGCTACATGCGCATGGGCGACGGGCCCGACCAGGTGCACCTGGCAGCGCTGGGCCGGGCGCTGCTGAAGCGGCATGGCTGAGCCGCGCCACGTCGTCGTCACCGGCGCGGCGGCGGGCATCGGCCTGGCCATCGCCCGGCAACTGGCCGGCCAGGGCTGGGCGGTCGGGCTGATCGACCAGTCGCCCCAGGTCGAAGCGGCGGCCGACGACATCGCCCGCAACACCGGCGCCCCGGTGGCGTGGGCGCTGGCCGACCTGGCCGATGCGGCGCAGATCCCGCCCGCGCTGGCCACGCTGCAGGCGGCGCTGGGCCCGGCCGCAGGGTTGGTGAACAACGCCGGCATCGCCAGCCACATCGCCCCGGTGGTGCGCATGCAGGCCGACCTGTGGGCGCGTGAACTGGCCGTCAACCTGACCGCGCCGATGCTGCTGAGCCACGCCCTGCTGCCAGGCATGGTGGCCGCGGGCTGGGGCCGCATCGTGCACATCAGCTCGATCGCCGGGCGCACCGGGCTGTACCACCAGGCCGGCTACTCGGCAACCAAAGCCGGGCTGATCGGCCTGATGCGCGCCACCACGCTGGAGCATGCGCGCCACGGCATCACCTGCAATGCGGTGCTGCCCGGCATGGTGGCCACCGTGCCGGTGCAGGGGTTGCCACCAGCCATCCGCGACGATGCACTGGGCCTGATTCCGGCACGCCGCTTCGGCCAGCCCGAGGAGGTGGCGGCGCTGGTGGGCTTTCTCTGCAGCGACGCGGCGGGCTACATCAACGGCGCCGAGATCGACATCGGCGGCGGCGCCCACCTGGGCCAGATCGTGCTGGGCAGCCAGCGCGAGGTGGCCACGCGACGGGTGCCGCCTGGCGCGGGCTGACCAGCCTCAGGCGCCGGCCAGGCGGCCGAGCCACTCATGCAGGGCGATGCTGCTGTCGGACAGACCCTGCGCCCCGGGCAGGTAGTCGGACACCTCACCGGTCGGCGCCGGCCGCAGACCCACGGGTGCAGCCACCAGGTCCAGCGGCCGGCCCGACTGCGCGATGGCGCGCTGGAACGCCGCCAGCGCCCGGCGCTGGTGGAAGCCATGCGTGACCAGCACCACCCGGGTGATGCCAGCAGCCTGCAGCAAGGCCACGCTGTAGCGGGCGTTCTCATTGGTGTCACGGGACCTCTGCTCGGACCAGCGCAATGGCACGCCCTGGTCGCGCCTGGTCACCACGGCCACCGCCTCGGCTTCCGTCAGGCCGTCGCGGGCGCCATGGCCGATGCCGCCGCTGTAGCCCAGCGGCAGCCCGGTCTGCCGCGCCAGCCACCAGCCATAGCGCAAGCGCTCCAGCGTCAGCGGCGTCAGGTCGGGCTGGTCGTATTCCAGCAACAGGGTGCGGCGGCCGGCGCCCAGCACCAGGATGGCGGTGCGCGGCGCCTGTCGGAGCTTGGCGATCTGGTCGGCCGACAACGGCGGTGGCGGCTGGGTCAGGGCGGTCTGCAGCACATGGCCCGCCCAGGGCGTGCAGATCACCCAGGTGGCCAGCACGCCCACCACCCCCAGGCTGCGTCCCAGCCAGGGCCGCCGGCGCACCAGGGCCAGGCCGAGCAGCACCAGCAGCAGCATCGGCACCGGCGGCATCACCAGCACGCGCAGCGCCGGCTTCCAGGCCTCCAGACCCCACTGCACCAGCCAGTCGTTCATGGCGTGGCGGCGGGCTGCGCCAGCTGGCAGGTCAGCCACAGCCGGGTGTCGAACTCGATCTGGTGGTAGCCCGGCAGCATGTGGTCGCACAGCGCATAGAACGGCTTGTTGTGCGCGCGCTCCTTCAGGTGCGCCAGCTCGTGCACCACGATCATGTCCAGCATCACCGCCGGGGCCTGCTTGAAGCAGGCGGCCACGCGCAGTTCACGCTTGGCGGACAGCCGGCCGCCCTGCACGCGGGAGGCAGCTGTCAGCGTGCCCAGCGCACGCTGGTCGATCTGCAGGCGGCCGTCGTAAGCCACCTTGTTCAGCGCCGGGGCGTTGCGCAGGTGGCGCGCTTTCAGCGACGACGCATGGTCGTACAGCGCGCCATCGGTGCGGATGGTGTGGGCATCGGGGTAGCGCCGGGCCAGGTCGGCGCCCAGGCTGCCGTCGGCCAGCCGGGCGCGCACCTGGTCCAGCAGGTCAGCCGGGTAGCCGGCCAGGAAGGCGCGGCACGGGTCGGTGCCGGCGTCAGCGGTCACCGTGCTGCATCGGGCAGCTCGATCTTGACCTCGAGCACCTCGAAGTTGTCCTGCTTCTCCAGGCTGACCTTGATGTCCCCGGGCGAGATCTGCACGTACTTGCTGATCACCGCCACCAGCTCGGCCTGCAGCTGAGGCAGGTAGTCGGCGCGCGAGCCACCGCGGCCCGAGCGCTCATGGGCCAGGATGATCTGCAGCCGCTCCTTGGCAACGGTGGCAGTCTTCTTCTTCTCACCGAGAAAGAACGAGAGGAACGACATGCCGCTCACCTCCCGCCGAACAGCCGCTTGAAGAAGCCGGGCTTCTCGAAATCGGTGAAGCGCATCGGCACCGTCTCACCCAGGAAGCGGCTGATCACGTCCTTGTAGGCCTCGCTCACGTCGGTGGTCTTCAGGTGGATGGCGGGCACGCCCTGGTTGGACGCGTCCAGCACCGTCTCGCTCTCGGGGATCACGCCGATCAGCGGAATGCGCAGGATCTCCTGGATGTCGGTCAGGCTCAGCATCTGCCCGCCTTCGACCCGGCTGGGGTTGTAGCGGGTGATCAGCAGGTGCTCCTTGATGGGCGTGCTGCCGTCGATGGCGCGCTTGGTCTTGCTGCTCAGCATGCCCAGGATGCGGTCGCTGTCCCGCACCGACGAGACCTCGGGGTTGGTGACCACCAGCGCCTCGTCGGCATAGTGCATGGCCATCAGCGCGCCGGTCTCGATGCCGGCGGGCGAATCGCACACGATGTACTCGAAGCCCATCTCGGCCAGGTCGTTCAGCACCTTCTCGACGCCCTCCTGCGTCAGCGCGTCCTTGTCACGTGTCTGGCTGGCGGCCAGCACATAGAGGTTGTCGCACTGCTTGTCCTTGATCAGGGCCTGGTGCAGGTTGGCCTCTCCGTGGATCACGTTGATCAGGTCGTAGACCACCCGCCGCTCGCAGCCCATGATCAGGTCGAGGTTGCGCAGGCCCACGTCGAAGTCGATCACCGCGGTCTTGTGGCCGCGCAGGGCCAGGCCCGAGGAAAAACTGGCGCTGGTGGTGGTCTTGCCCACCCCGCCCTTGCCGGACGTGACGACGATGATCTTGGCCATCAGGGTTGCTTTCTTGGGGATGCGGTTGTGTGGATGGTCGTGTGGATGGTCGTGCGGGTGGGTCAGGCGCCCAGCGGCTCGACGATGATCTTCTCGCCGTCGAGCCGCACCAGGGCGGGCTTGCCCAGCACGTCGGCGGCCAGCGGCGTCTCGGTGGTGCGGTAGATGCCGGCCACCGACACCAGCTGCGGTTCGAGGCAGGTGCAGTAGATGCGGGCGTTGACATCACCGCGCGCGCCGGCAATCGCCCGGCCGCGCAGCGGCGCATAGACATGGATGTTGCCGTCGGCGATGACTTCAGCGCCGAAGCTGACCACCGCCAGCACGATCAGGTCGCCGCCGCGCGCATAGACGCGCTGGCCCGATCGCAGCGGCTTGTCGATCACCATCGGCGGCACGCTGACCGGCTCGGCCGGCACCTCGCGCACCACTTCCACCTCGCGGATGACCTCGACCTCGCGGATCACTTCCACCGGCGCGGCACGCACCACCTGCTTTTGCACCGGTCGGGCGGGCTCGGTGCGGGCGGCGGCCGGCGCATCGGGTGCTTCGGCCAGGCCGGCGGCGCGGGCGGCGGCCATCTGCGCCGGGCTGCCGCCCATGGCGGCCACGGGCAGCATGCCGTGGCGGCGCAACTGCGGCAGCAGGGCGGCGAAGTCGACCGGCGCATTGGCGTCGCGCAGCGCAGCCAGGTCGATGGCCACGCCTTCGCCGTCGAACAGGCCCGGGCTGTCGGCAAAGCGGGCATCCAGCGCGGCGGCCAGCACGGCCACGTCGGCCGACTGCAGCCGCAGCGCCGTCAGCGTCCAGGCAGCGCTTTTCAGGTCGAAGACGGCGGGGGCCGGGGCGGCTGCGGACATGGGCAATGGGCGGGGCAAACAGGCGGGGCCGGATGGGGACAAACGCGGGTGGGCGAGGCCGACCAAGTGTGTGGA
>JAGOBT010000170.1 GCA_017999135.1 Burkholderiaceae bacterium | reverse complement strand
CCCCGCATGAAGCACGGCGCCAACCGGCTGGCCGAATTCCTCAATGACGAGGGCATCAGCGCCATGGCCATCCACGGCAACAAGAGCCAGGGTGCGCGCACCAAGGCGCTGGCCGACTTCAAGACCAATGACCTGCAGGTGCTGGTGGCCACCGACATCGCCGCCCGCGGCATCGACATCGACATGCTGCCGCACGTCGTCAACTTCGAGCTGCCGAACGTGCCCGAAGACTACGTGCACCGCATCGGCCGCACCGGCCGTGCCGGCGCGCAGGGCGAGGCCATCAGCCTGGTGTGCGTGGACGAGGACATCTTTCTGCGTGACATCGAGAAGCTGATCAAGCGCCAGATTCCCAGTGAAGTGGTGCCCGGCTTTGAGCCGCCCAGCGGCGAGAAGGCCGAGCCCATCGTGCTGGGCCGCATGACCATCGGCGTGGGTGGCACGCGCCGCAATGCCGGCGGCGGCTTCGGTGGCGGCCGCCCGGGTGGTGGTGGCGGTGGTAGTGGCCGCTCCGGTGGCGGCGGCGGTGGCGGCCAGGGCCGGCGTGACGGCGGCCAGGGCGGTGGCCGCCCGGCGGCAGCCGGCGGTGGCGGCTTCGGTGGCGCGCGCCCGGCGGGTGGCGGCGGTGGTGGTGGTGGTCGCCCGTCCGGCGGCCCCGGCCGCAGCGCGGGTGGCGGCGGTGGTGGTGGCGGTGGTCGCCCCGGCGGCCGCACCGGCTCGCCCAAGCGCTGACGGCCGCCAGCATGGCGGCCCTGCCTGCTGCCCGCGTGGCCGTGGCCGGTGCCACGGGCCTGATCGGCCGCGCGCTGATGGCCCGGCTGGCAGGCGATGCACGGGTGGGCACCATCACCGCGCTGGTGCGTCAGCCCGCGGCGCTGGGCGCTCAGCCGCCATCGGTGCAGCCGCTGGTGGCCGACTACAAGGCACTCGGCATCAGCCAGGCCTTGCCGCCGGTCGACTGGGCCTTTTGTGCCCTGGGCACCACGATCAAGACAGCCGGCTCGCAGGCCGCCTTCCGCGCGGTGGACGTGGACGCCGTGCTGGCCTTTGCCCAGGCGGCGCGGGCGGCTGGCGCCACCCGCTTCGGCCTGGTGTCGGCCATGGGCGCCGACCTGCGCTCGGGCGTGTTCTACAACCGCTGCAAGGGCGAGGTGGAACAGGCGCTGGTGGCCCAGGGCTGGCCGCAGTTGGTGATCGCCCGGCCCAGCCTGCTGCTGGGCGCGCGCGACGCGCTCGGTCAGCCGGTGCGACCCATGGAAGCACTGGCGCAGCGGTTGATGCCGGCCGTGGGCTGGATGATTCCACGCCAGTTGCGCCCGATCCGTGGCGATGCGGTGGCGATGGCGCTGGCCGCGGCCGTGGCGGCACCCGAGCCAGGCGTGCGCATCCTGCTGTCGGGCGACCTGCAGGCGCTGGCCGACCGCAGCCTTCGCCGCTGATCCATCAGGAGCTTGCCGGCTTGCAAGCCGGCAGAGCCTTCGCCCGCCACTCGCCAGCCCGCAGGGGCTGGCTCGGTGCGGGCTCAGCGACCGGCGCAGACCGGGCAGGCGGGCTGGCGCGGCAGGCGGATCTCGGTCCACTCCATGCTGCGGGCGTCCAGCATCTGCAGCCGGCCGGCCAGGCTGCTGCCCACGCCGGCCAGCAGCTTCAGTGCCTCGGCGGCCTGCATGCTGCCGATGATGCCCACCAGCGGGGCGAACACGCCCATGGTCGAACAGCGCACTTCCTCGAAGGTGGCATCGGGCGGAAAGATGCAGGCGTAGCAAGGCGCATCCGCCTGGCGGGTGTCGTACACCGAGATCTGCCCATCGAAGCCGATGGCCGCGCCCGACACCAGCGGTTTGCGGGCCGCCACGCAGGCCGCGTTCACTGCCTGCCGGGTCTGGAAGTTGTCGCTGCAGTCCAGCACCACGTCGGCCTCGGCCACGGCCCGGGCCAGCCAGGCGGCATCGGCGCGCTGCACCACCGGCAGCACCTGCACGTCGGGGTTGATGGCGGCGATGGTCTCGCGCGCCGATTCGGCCTTGGGCTGGCCCACGCGCGCCAGGTTGTGGGCGATCTGCCGCTGCAAGTTGGTCACGTCGACCGTGTCGTGGTCGACCAGGGTGATGCGGCCCACCCCCGCCGTGCCCAGGTACAGCGCCACCGGCGAGCCCAGGCCGCCAGCGCCGATCACCAGCGCATGGCTGTCCAGCAGGCGCTGCTGGCCTTCGACACCGATGGCATCGAGCAGGATGTGGCGGGAATAGCGCAGCAGCTGGTCGTCGTTCATCGGGCGAGCATAGCCGCCGTGCGCAGGCAGCCAGTCAGCGCGTGCGCGCGGCCTACCAGATGCGCACCCGGTCGGCCGGCTTGCGCCACATGGGATCGCCGGGTCGGGTGCCGAAGGCCCGGTGGAAGGCGTCCAGGTTCATCAGCGGGGCGTAGCCGCGCACCACGCTGTTGCCGTGCACGTCGATGGCCGCCAGCATGCGGGTGTACTCCTCCCGGGCCTGGAAGATCCACAGCTGCGCCCAGGCGACGAAGCAGCGCTGGTCGGTGGTCAACCCGTCAACCTTGGGCTGCGGCTTGCCCTTGAACTTGCGATGCAGTGCCCGGTGCAACGCCGCATGCGCCAGCGTGATGCCGCCCAGGTCGGCCGTGTTCTCGCCCAGTGTCAATGCACCGTTTTGATTGAGGCCTGGCAGCAGCTGGAACTGGCTGTACTGCGCCACCAGCAAGTCGTTGCGCTTCTTGAACTCGGCCGTGGCCTGGGGTGTCCACCAGTCGCGCAGATTGCCCAGGGCGTCGTACTGGCGCCCCATGCTGTCGAAGCCGTGTGTCAGCTCATGCCCGACCACGGCGCCCATGGTGCAGTAGTTCACCACCGGGTCGGCACCCGGCGTGAAGAACGGCGGCTGGACGATGGCGGCGGAGATGTCGATGCCATTGAACGCCGTGTCGTAGGCGGCATTGACCGATGTCGGCGTGGTGTGGCCCGGATCGGCGAAGCGCTCGTTCACGGTCGGCTTGCCGATCTTGCCCAGGTCGCGCTGCAGCTGGAAGGCGGCCAGGCGCTGTGTATTGCCTACATGGTCGTCGGGACGGATGTCCACGCCGCTGAAGTCGATCCAGCGCGTCGGATAACCCACCTGGATGTCGACCTTGGACAGCTTGTCCAGCGCAGCGGCACGGGTCGGTGCGTCGAGCCAGGCGTTGCGCTTCAGGCGGCGGGCGAACTCGGCCTTGATGTGGCCCACCATCTGCGTCACCTCGCGCCGGGTGGCGTCGGTGAAGTGCCGCTGCACGTACAGCTGCGACATCGGGTGGGACAGCTGCACCGTCAATGCCTGCACGGCCAGCCGTTCCAGCGGCAGTGATGCGGCCAGGCCGTCGCGCTGGCGCTGGTAATCCTGGCTCAGCTGAAACCAGGGCTGGCCCAGGTTGTCGGCATTCAGCGCCAGCACCGACCAGCGCAGCCAGGTCTGCACGTCCTGCGCGGGGCGGCTGGCCAGCAGCCGCTGCAGGGCCTTGATGCCGGGCAGGTCCTTCACCTGCACCCGGTCGGGCGGCGCCAGCCGGGCCGCAGCCAACAGCGCCCGCAGGTCGATCGCGGGGATCAGCGCCTGCGCCTCATCCACCGTCATCAGGTTGTAGATGAAGGCCGCATCCCATTCGTGCGCCGGCGTCAGCCGGGGTGCCGCCAACGCGGTCTCCATCGCCAGGATGGTGCGGGCCTTGGCGGCCGCCACCTCCGGCGCATCGCCCAGTTGCCGGTGCACGCGGGTGATGTGGCCGACATACAGGTCGCGGGTCTTCTGGGCGGCCGGGTCGCTGTACTGGTCGTTCGTCAGCGGCAGGCTGCCCATCTGCAGCAACAGCAGGGTGCGGCTGCTGTCCTTCATGTCGGGCATCGACGTCAGCCTGAGCAGCGGCGAACTGCCCGCGCTGGCCTGCAGGCGCAGCGACAGCCGGGCCAGATCGGCCGGGTCGCTGGCGCGCGCGGCCCAGTCCAGGTCGGCCTGGATCGGCTGCAGGCCGGCGGCGTCGCGGTGCCGCATGTCGAGCGCGGCGCGGTAATAGTCGCCCACTTGCTGCATGGGGCTGCCCATGGCGGCCTGGCCCTGGCTGGCCTGCACGGCCAACTGCTGCAGTTGGACATCCAGGTTGGCGCCCAGCATCGAGAAGCCGCTGATCACGGACTCGGCATCGGGGATCTTCAGCCGTTTCAGCCAGTTGCCATTGGCGTAGGCATAGAAGTCCTGCCGCGGGTCGACGCTGCGGTCCATGTGGCTGACCGAAAAACCGATGGTGCCGGTGGGCGCCTGCGCGGTCGGCTTGACGGGGCGGTGGATCACATCGGCCGCCAGCGCCAGGGCGCTGGTCAGGCACAGGACAGCGGCGGCAATCGGGCGGTGCAGGGGCATGGCAGGTTCTGCAGGTGGGGCGTGCGGCCGGGAACTGTCTCCAGGTCGCTGGTCCACGGTAACGCACGGCCGCATCGCCCGGCTATCCGCAAAGCGGCCAGCAAAAAGCCCGCCGAAGCGGGCTGGTTGCCTGGCACGGCGCGGGTTCAGCGCTTGTCGGCGTCGAGCTCGGCCTTGCGCTCGCTCTGGGTCTTGCTGACGGCCACCGGCTTGCCCTTGAGCTGGTTCAGCGCCTGCACCAGCGGAAAGTCTTCGGCGCTGCCGAACTCAGGCAGCGGCTTCGGTGCTTCCTTGGTCTTGGCGGACAGCTCCTCGAGCTTCTTGCGGGCTTCCTCGCGCGCTTTCTCGCGGGCTTCGTCCTTCTTCTCGTCGGCACCGCCCAGGTGCTTTTCGAGGTCGGCCTCGCGCATGCGCAGCGCAGCGAACACGTTGCCTTCGGCGGTCTCGTCCAGCCAGATGTCGGGCACGATGCCCTTGGCCTGGATGCTGCGGCCGGCCGGCGTGTAGTAGCGGGCCGTGGTGATCTTCAGTGCGGTGTCGGCCGACAGCGGGCGCACGGTCTGCACCGAGCCCTTGCCGAAGGTCTGCGCGCCCATGATGGTGGCGCGCTTGTGGTCCTGCAGCGCGCCGGCGACGATCTCGCTGGCGCTGGCCGAGCCTTCGTTGACCAGCACCACCAGCGGCACCGTCTTCAGCGCGGCCGGCAGCTTGCGCAGCGGGTCGCTGTTGCCGCGGCGCACGTAGAACTCGGGCGACGCCTTGAAGGTGGCTCGGCTCTCGGCGATCTGGCCGTTGGTGGTGACCACCACCACGTCCTGCGGCAGGAAGGCGGCCGACAGCGCCACCGCACCTTCAAGCAGGCCGCCCGGGTCGTTGCGCAGGTCGAGCACCAGGCCCTTCAGGTTGGGGTCGCCCTTGTACAGCTCGTCGACCTTGCGGGCGAAGTCGTCGACAGTGCGGTCCTGGAACTGGCTGACGCGGATCCAGGCGTAGCCCGGCTCGACGACCTTGGCGCGCACGCTCTGCACGCGGATCTCTTCACGGGTGATGGTCACCGGGAAGCTGCGGCTCTCAGCCTTGCGGAAGATGGTGAGCTGCACCTTGGTGTTGGGTTCGCCGCGCATCTTCTTGACGGCCTGGTCCATGCTGAGGCCCTTGACGGCCGTCTCGTCGATGCGGGTGATCAGGTCGCCCGGCTTCAGCCCGGCGCGGAAGGCCGGCGAGCCTTCGATCGGCGAGACCACCTTGACCAAGCCGTCTTCCATGCCGATCTCGATGCCCACGCCAACGAACTTGCCGGTGGTGCCTTCACGGAATTCCTTCAGCGTCTTCTTGTCGAAGTAGACCGAATGCGGGTCGAGCCCGGCCACCATGCCGCTGATGGCGTCGGAGATCAGCTTCTTCTCGTCGACCGGCTCGACGTAGTCGCTCTTGACCATGCCGAACACGGCGGCAAGCTGCTGCAGTTCTTCCAGCGGCAGCGGGGAGAGGGCCCCGTTGCGCGCCACGGCCTGGAACTGCATCGTGGTCAGCGCCCCGGCAATGGCGCCCACGGCCAACAGCCCAGCGACCTTGAATTTGCCCGTCATTTGCCCTGCCTTGGCCATGTGTGGCCTGCCTGATCTGAACACGATGAGCCAGTATAGGCCGCGCGTTTTGCCGGCGTATGAAGCCCTGGCGTGAAAGTTGCCCCCGTTTCAGGGGCTTCCCGAGGCTTCAGACCCCCAGCCGATCGGCCAGTTCCGTCAGGCTGGCCACCACATGGTGGGGCACACCGGTGGGCGCGCCGATGTCGGGCAGCGCCGGGCGGCGCACCCAGGCCGCCTGCAGGCCGGCAGCCAGCGCGCCATCCACGTCCAGCGCCGGGTCGTCGCCGACGTGCAGGGTGTGGGCCGGCGCGGCCCCGGCGCGCTGGCAGGCGGCGGCAAACACGGCGGCCGCCGGCTTGGCCAGGCCCAGGTCGCGTGCGCTGAGCATGCCGTGGAAGTGCCGGCCCAGGCCGGGCACCCGGTGCACGTCGGCATTGCCGTTGGTCAGGGCCACCACCGGCCAACGGGCCGCCAGGCGGGCCAGCGCCGGCAGCACGTCGTCGAACAGGTCGACCTGCTGGCGGGCGTCGAAGAACACGTCGAAGGCCGGCCCGGCCAGCGCCGGGTCGTCCCCGCCGGCCAGCAAGGCGCGGCGGATGGTCTCTCGGCGCAAGGCCGACAGATCGTGCGCCCAGTCGGGCCGGTCGGCCACCACGCTGCGCCGCAGGGCCGCCCAGGCGGCCTTGTCGTGTGCGGCCACGGTGGCCGGCGCATGCTGTCGCAGCCAGTCCTGCATCAGCGCCTCGGCGCGGCGCAGCGTGGGCGCCATGGGCCAGAGGGTGTCGTCCAGATCGAGCGTGATGGCGTGCAGGAGCATCGTGGGCCGATGGTAGGCGAGCCCGCCGTCCTGCGCCGGGTGTCACCTGCGCGATAAGCTCGGGGCTTGGACACCACGC
>JAGOBT010000169.1 GCA_017999135.1 Burkholderiaceae bacterium | reverse complement strand
CGGCCCTGGGGCGCGCACACGCCGCGGGTGGCCACCGACGTGTTCGGCGCCAGCCTGTTCAAGCACACCGAGGCCAACGACAGTGCGGTGCATGCCGCGTTGGTGCAGGTGGCCACCGCGCGCGGCGCGCCACTGGCCGCGGTGGCGCTGGCCTGGCTGCTGCAGAAGCCGGGCGTGACGGCGCCGATCATCGGGGCGTCGCAGCCGCTGCACTTCGATGATGCGCTGGCGGCGCTGGACATCACGCTGACGGGCGACGAGGTGGCTGCGCTGCAGGCGCCTTACCTGCCGCATGCGGTGGTGGGGTTTTCGTAGAGGCAGACCGGTTCATTCCAGCAGGTCCACTGTGGGAAGCATCCCGAGGGCCGTCGCGCGCTTGGCGAGGCGGCGGTCAAACGTGGCAAACGAAGAGGCGTGATGACTGCGCGCCAGGTGCAGCGCGTCGGCAAAGTCGAGCCCCTTGTCCACGCCATCGACCGCCGCCAGTACCGCGTCACGGTCCTCGAGCGTGATGTGCGGGATGCTGGCCAGCGCACGCAGCACCCGGGCGACGTCTGATGTCGGCAGGTCGTAGAACCCGCGCAGGACCCACTCGAATTCCAGCACGACGGTCACTGACACGGAGGACCTCTCCGCCATGGCTGCCGCCGCTGCGGGCCGCTGCCTGGCAGCCTGCGCATCGTCGGCATCGTCGACGAAGAACCGCGCCAGGACGTTGGTATCCAGGGCCCTCATGGCTTGCCGGGTGGCGTGCGCTTCAGCTGTTCGGCAGGGTCGAAATCTTCCAGGCAGCGTGGCACGCCGCGCGTCGGTGCCGTGACCAGTCCTGCCAGGCTGGCGAGGTCGGCGGTTGCCACCGGGCGGACGACGCGCAGCTTCAGGCCGTCAGGCTCTTCGAGCACCTCGATCCTGGCGCCAGCACCCATGCCGAGGCGTCTGCGCAGGGCGGCAGGCAGCACGATCTGGCCTTTCGAGGAAACGAGGAGCGTCGACATGCTGCTTCCCTGGCTGCGTCACGGTGGAGCATGGTAGTGCGGCTTACCAGGTAAGTCAAAGCTCAGCGGGCCTGTGCGGCCTGTGCGGCCTGTGTGCCAGCCAGCCGCGCCCGCTGCCGGTTGAACGCCGCCGCCACCCCCAGCAACCCCAGCGCCCCGGCGGCCAGCACGGGTGCCGTGCCCAGCCTGTCGACCGCCAGGCCGGCGAGGCCCACGCCGATCGACTGCCCCAGGAAGAAGCAGCAGGCGAACGCCGCCACCGCGGTGCCGCGGCGCTCGGGTGCCATCTGCGTGGCGTGGGTCTGCAGCGTGTTGTGCAGCATGTAGAAGCCCAGGCCCATCACCATGCAGGCCGGCACCGCCCAGCCCCAGGCCGGGGCGAAGGCGATGGCGCACAGCGCGGCGGCCATCAGCCAGGCGCCGCCGCGCACCAGCCACACCTCGCCCAGGCGCGCCACCAGCACCCGCGCGCCCAGGGCGAACACCAGGCCGCCAAGTGCAAAGCCCATCACCAGGCCGCCCACGGTGGACAACGGCAGGCCGAAGCGCTGGTGCAGGTGCGCGGCGATGAAGGCAAACGGCCCGTAGACCACCGCGCCCTCGCAGGCCACCACCACCAGCACCACCCGCGCCCAGGGCTGCGCCAGCACGGCGCGGAACTGCCGTGCCATCGTGATCAAGGCGCCGCCCGGCCGGCCTGGCGGCAACAGCACCGGCGCCGGCAAGCGGCGCCGGGCCAGCACCAGCACGCCCGCGGCCAGCAGGAACACCACCGCCACGCCGGCAAAGGGCGTGCGCCAGGGCAGGTGCTCGGCGGTGTAGCCGCCGGCCCACACCCCGCCGGCAAAGCCGGTGATCTGGCCGATCAGAAAGCGCGCCAGCACCGGCTGGCGCCGTTCATAGGGCACCGCATCGCCGATCCAGGCCATGGCCAGCGGGATCACCGCCGCCGCTGCCGCGCCGGCCAGCAGGCGCCCGGCCAGCAGCGCATGGTGCCCCGGCGCCAGTGCGCACAGCAGCGCGGTGCCGGCCGATGCCACGCAGGCCCAGGTGATGACGCGCAGCTTGCCGAAGCGGTCGCCCAGCGGGCCGAAGAACGCCTGCGCCAGCCCGTAGGCCACCGCAAACACGGTCACCACCCACGAGGCCTGGCCCAGCGTGATGTGGAACTCGCCGGCCAGGCGCGGCAGCAGCGGGTCGGTCATGCGCATCGACATGCCGCTGGCCAGCGCGGCCAGCGACAACGCCACGATGGCGCCGACGGGGGTGCCTTGTTGCGGCGTGATGGGTGGCCGGTCGCCGGTGGCGGCGGGTGGGGCGGGGGCAGCGGGCATCTGCCATTGTCCGGGCTGGCCGGCATGCGGGCAGGCACCGAGGCGGCGGCCCGGGCTGCGTCTGCGATCATGGCGCATGCAAACCTGCAGGCCGCACCGCGCATGAGGGTCGCCGTCATCGGCGCCGGCCTGGGCGGCCTGGCGGCGGCCTGGATGCTGGGCCGCCAGCATGCGGTGACGCTGTTCGAGCGCCAGCCGCGGCCCGGCTTCACCGCCGCCAACGTGGCCGTGCCCGGGCGCGGCGCGGCCGGCAATGCCGTGCGGGTGGATGTGCCGCTGCGGGTGTTCTACCCCGGCTACTACCCCACGCTGACGCGGCTGTACCAGGCGCTGGGCGTGCCCAGCGAGCCGGTCAGCTATGCCAGCAGCTTCCATGGGCCGCTGGTGCCGGGGCGCCCGCCGCAGGCGTTGTACTTCCGCTACCGCAACCTGCGGTGGCGCGGCCAGTCGCACAGCCTGGTGGCGCCGCAGGACCTGCTGGCCGCGCCGGCGCGGCGGGTGCTGGCCGGGCTGCTGCGCTTTCACCGCGACGCGCTGCCGGCGCTGCAGCATGGTGGTCTGGCCGGCCAGACCATCGGCGACTGGGTGGCTGCGCAGGGCTACCCGCGTGAATTCATCCAGGGCTTTCTGCTGCCGGCCATCGGCACGGTGTGCACCTGCAGCCATGCGCAGGCGGCGCGGTTTCCGGCCACGGTGGTGGTGGACTACCTGGCGCGTGGCGTGCTGCGCCAGAGCGTGCACCGCGCGCTGCACGGCGCCGACGACGTGCAGCGCCGGCTGCTGCTGGGCGTTGCCGACCTGCGCTGCGGCGCGGCCATCGCTGCGGTGCAGCGGCTGCCCGGCGCGGCGCAGGTGCAGGTGCGGCTGGACGACGGCAGCACCGAGCGCTTCGACCACCTGGTGCTGGCCACGCCCGCGCGCCAGGCGCTGCGCCTGCTGGCCGATGCCAGCGCCGACGAGACGGCCGCGTTGGCGGGGTTTCCCACCGCGCCGGTGCAGGTGCTGACGCACACCGATGCATCGCTGATGCCGGCGCGCCGGCGTGACTGGTCGCCGGTGAACCTGTGGGTGGACCCGGCGGCGGGCGACGGCGGGGCCACCGAGTCGACCATCTGGGTGAATGCGGTGCAGCCGGTGCTGCGCGGCGCGGCCGACGTGTTCCAGACCGTGGGGCCGCTGCGGCCGGTGGACCCGGCGCGGGTGCTGGGCGAAGCCCGCTTCGACCGCGCGGTGGTCGATGCCCGCAGCCAGCAGGCGTTGGCGCAGCTGCAGGCGCTGCAGGCCGAGCCGGGCCGGCGGGTGTGGTTCTGCGGCAGCCATGCGCAGGTCGGCATCCCGCTGCTGGAAAGCGCGGTGCGCTCGGCCAGCGAGGTGGCGGCGCGCCTGGGCGCACCGCTGCCGGGCCTGGCGCAGCCCGATCAGCCGCTGGTGGCTGGCCGGGTGGCCGACAGCAGGGCATAGCCCAGCCCGGCGGCGCGGCAGGGCGCAATCAGCGCGGCCGTGGTGGCCACCGCGCGCCAGCCGGGCTGCCAGGGCCGCAGCCGCTGCGCCGCCGCCTGCCGCTGCACGAAGCGCGCAAAGCCGCCCAGCACCGGGCCGTCCAGCACCCGCGCCTGCACGCCGGTGAAGCCGGCCGCCTGCAGCCGCTGCACCTGACCGGCCAGCGGCAGCAGGTCGGCGGCGGGCACGCCACACAGGCGGGCGGCGGTGCGCAGCAGGGGCGATGCGCGGTGCTGCAGCGTCAAGTCCGCATAGGCCAGCCGGCCGCCGGGCCGCAGCCGCTGCCAGGCGCTGGCCAGCCAGGCGGCGCGCGGTACCAGGTGGTAGGCGGCGTCAACGCAGACGATGGCGTCGAACGGGCCGGCCGCGGCGGGGTGGGCGTCCAGCGCCAGGGCCGAGCCGCACAGCACCTGGATGCCGGGCTGGTGGGCGGCCAGGCCCTGCGCCAGGCGGGCGGCTGCCGGATCGACCTCGACCCCCAGCACGCGGCTGGCGCCGAAGTGGTCGGTCCACAGCAGCAACTCGTCACCGGCACCGCAGGCCAGGCTGAGCACCCGGGCGCCGGGCTGCAGGCCGGCTGCATCGCCCACGGCCAGGGCCAGGGCTCGGCAGGCGCCGGCGTAGTCGGTGGTGGCGATGAGGTCAGGCGCGTCGCCGCCATCGGCCCACAGCCCCAGGTTGCCCCAGGTGCCGGGCCGGCCGCCCTGGTGCAGCAGCTGGCGCTGCCGGTGGGCGGCGGGCATGCGGTGCGGCCGGTCAGGCGCGTGTGGCCTGCACCTTCTCGATCAGCTGGCGGGCGGCCAGTTCGCTGTTGAGTGACTGGTCCAGCGGCGCGCGGCACAGGCCGGCGTGGCTGTAGTGGCGGTTCTCGTAGACCGTGGCCGCAGCCGGGAAGGTGTCGAGCAGCTTCTGCAGCCCGGCGCCTGCCGGCAGTGCATCCAGCAGCTGGCCGAGGTGCTGCACCAGCGCGCGGTATTGCTGCGCGCCGATGGTGGCCGGCGCTGTGTCCACCCGCTGCAGCAGTTCGGCCAGCGTGATGGCGGTCTTGAACGCCCCGCTGAACGGGGCCGCCTGGGGGTGCTGTGTGTGTCCCATGCTCTGGAGATGATGGCGGCATGGCCGGTTGCAAGGGGCGGGGCGCCGCCGGGCCCGCCTGCGCTTCTAGCCGGCGATGTAGGCCTTCAGGGCCAGCACCACCTTCGGGTAGTGCTCGGTCACCAGCTGCTTTTCCAGCACGTTGAAGTTCAGGTCGGGGATGTCGGTGATGCCGCCCATGCGCACCCACTCGGTGCGCTTCGTCACCGGGCTGTGGTACGGCAGCTCCGGCACGTCGCCGGTGTAGCGGGCAAACGCCTGCTGTGTGGTCTCGTCCAGCACCAGGCCCTCGTTCAGGCCCTGGGCCGCAATGATCAGCACGGCGCGCAGCAGGTGGCGCTGGTCGTTCTTGTCGGCCTTCAGGTACAGCTGCGACGGGTCGAGCCCGGTGGCCTCGCCCATCGTGCGCAGCGTGTGCAGCATCTTGGCGCCGTACAGCGGCGGCGCGTCGGGGATGGCCTGCATCGACTTGGCGATGTAGCGCACGTAGTCCTGCATCGTGATGCGCTTGTCCACGTCTTCGCCGGTCGGGTCTTCGCCCAGCTGGGGCAGGCGCCTGGTGTCCAGCGTCGCCAGACCGGGGCGCAGGTCGCGGCTGGTCTGCGCGGGCTTGTCGGGAAAGAAGTTCAGGTTGTCCAGGTCGGACAGGTGCCTGGACCGCAGCTTGTCGTTGACGAGCTTCTTGTCCAGCTCGGACTTCTTCACGTCCAGCATCGAGCCGGTGTCCTGCAGGGTCAGCAGGGCCAGCAGGTGGGTGTTCTCCACCGTCAGGTGGTGGCCGCCTTCGCGGCGCACGCGCGGTGACTTGGCGTTCTTGCCGGTGCTGTAGGTGGAGAAGCTGTGGTGGATGAAGGCATGCGGGTCGCCCACCGGCTCTTCGACATGCATCGGCACCTGGCCTTCGCCGCCCTCGACCACGCCCGTCGGCGTGACCCTGGGGGCCATGTCGACAGCCTCGTGCACGTCGGGCGAGACCACCCGGGTGAAGCGGTGGTTCCAGGTGTGCTGGTCGATGAACGTGGCCACGTCGCCCAGCGGCACCGGCCTGGCAGCACCGGCCTTGACCACCGGCGCCGGGGCGTTGGGCGGCTTGCCGACCAGCTTCTCGGCCTGGTCGCTGTCCTGCGTGACGGTGATGCGCACGCCGGGGACGAGGTTGGGCACGATCTGCTGGTCCCACACCGGCCGGGCGATCTTGCGCTGCACCGGCGCCGTGCCTCCGGCGGGCGGTGTGGCCGGCACCTGGCCTGGCGCGGCGATCGGGGCCATGAGAGCCAGCTTCGGCATCCGGGGCGCCTGGGCCAGGGCGCCCATCACGTCGGCCTCGCGCTCCAGCCCGGCATCGTCGTTGACCGGCGGCCCGCCCGCCCGTTGCAGGGTCGGCCGTACCCGGCCCTGGGCCTGCTGCACGATGTGCCAGGCCTCGTGCGGCAGGTGGTGGTCCTGGCCCGGGGCCAGGTGGATGTCGCTGCCCTGCGCAAAGGCCTCGGCGCCCAGCCGGGCCGGCTCGGGCGATGCGTGGTGCACCTGCACATGCGCCATCGACAGGCCCGACAACTGCTCGATGCCGGCGCGCAGCGGCGCGGGCAGGCCCGACCGGTGGGGCGCGGCCAGGGCCGCCAGGCTGGCCTGGCGGGCATCGGCGGCGGGCAGCGACCGCCCCGCGCGGGGCCGGGCCGAGGGGCCGGGCGTCGCGCTGCCGCGTGCTGCGGTGGGTGCGGGCTTGGTTCTGGCTGGCGCTGGGGGCATCGTGGGCTCCGCATGGGGCGCCGACCGCGGCAGCCGGCGCGGCCCAGTCTGCAGCAGCCGCCGGCGCGCGTCCAGTTGTTGGTGCGTCCGGTTGGCGTGTCCGGTTGGCGTTGGGGCCCTCAGGGCATGTCAGGCAAGGTCACCACCAGCAACGCGGCGACGTCGGCCGCGTTCAGCGGCCCACCCACACCGCCCGGGCCGCCGTAGCGGGCATTGGCCTGCAGGTGGCTCATGTTGAAGAAGTCGTCCAGCTCGATCCGGTAGCGGCCCGCCGGCAAGGTGCAGCGCAGCGCCGTCGACAACCGGTTTG
>JAGOBT010000168.1 GCA_017999135.1 Burkholderiaceae bacterium | reverse complement strand
CGACCGCGGCGTCGGCGTACTGTTCGGGGTTGTCGCTCAGCAGCTTGGCGGTGGCCAGGCTGCCGTCAGGGCGGCGGCCGACGATGTCGGTGAAGGTGCCGCCGCGGTCGATCCAGAACTGCCAGCGGGGATCGGGGGTGTCGTGCATCAAGAGCGCCTGGGCATGCTGTGGCCCGAGAGTATCCCCGGGGGGCTGGCACGGCACGTGCACGCGGTCTTGCCGATATGCTCTGACCCCACCCACCAACCTCTGCAGGAGTCCGCACGATGAACGCCCGCCGCCAACTGATCGCCCTGGCCTGTTTCGCTGGCGTGCTGGCAAGCACCGCCCAGGCCCAGACCAAGTGAGACCTGCCCGCCGCCTACCCGGCCAGCAACTTCCACACCGAGAACCTCAGCCAGTTTGCGGCCGATGTCGACAAGGCCACCGGCGGCAAGCTCAAGATCACGGTGCATGCCGGCGCGTCGCTGTTCAAGGCCCCCGAGATCAAGCGCGCGGTGCAGGGCGGCCAGGCGCAGATGGGCGAGATCCTGCTGGCCAACTTCAGCAATGAATGGCCGATCTACGCCGCCGACGGCCTGCCCTTCCTGGCCGACAGCTACGACGAGGCCGCCAAGCTCTACAAGGTGCAGAAGCCGCTGCTCGAGAAGAAGCTGGCCGAGCAGGGCATGCTGCTGCTGTACGCGGTGCCCTGGCCGCCGCAGGGCATCTTCGCGAAGAAGGCGATCAGCAGCGCAGCTGACCTGAAGGGCGTGAAGTGGCGCGCCTACAGCCCCAGCACCGGCCGCATCGCCGAGCTGGTGGGCGCCCAGCCGGTCACCATCCAGCAGGCCGAACTGAGCCAGGCCATGGCCACCGGTGTGGTCGAGAGCTACATGTCCAGCGGCGCCACCGGCTACGACACCAAGACCTACGAGCACCTGAAGTTCTACATGGACACCCAGGCCTGGCTGCCCAAGAACGCGGTGATCGTCAACAAGGCCGCCTTCGACGCGCTGGACGCGCCCAGCAAGGCGGCCCTGCAGAAGGCCGGCGCCGATGCCGAGACCCGGGGCTGGGCCACCAGCCGCGCCAAGAACACCGAGTACCTGGACCTGCTGAAGAAGAACGGCATGTCCATCGTCCCCCCGACACCGCAGCTCAAGGCCGACATGAAGAAGGTGGGCGACACCATGCTGAAGGAGTGGCTGGACAAGGCCGGGCCGGAAGGCAAGGCCCTGGTCGACGCCTTCACGAAGTGACCTGGCCATGCGGCGCGCGCTGAACGCCCTGTACGACAGCGCCGCCGCCGTGGCGGCGCTGTGCATGGTCGCCCTGCTGGGCATGGTGATGCTGGGCATCGCCGGGCGTGCAGCGGGCTTCCACCTGCCCGGCACCGATGCCTATGCGGGCTACCTGATGGCGGCTGCCGGCTTCCTGGCGCTGGCGCACACGCTCAAGCGCGGCGAGCACATCCGCGTCACCTTGCTGCTGTCGGCACTGCGGCCGGGCCCGCGCCGCGCGCTGGAACTCTGGTCGCTGGCCGCCGCCAGCGGCCTGGCCGGGCTGCTGGCGTTCTACAGCGCCCGGCTGGTGTGGCAGAGCCACGCCTTCAACGACATCTCCACCGGCAACGACGCCACGCCGTTGTGGCTGCCGCAGCTGGGCATGGCCGTCGGCACCACGGTGCTGCTGGTGGCCCTGCTCGACGAGCTGGTGCTCGAATGGCGCGGCCTGCGCGCACGCCCCGCCAACGGTGAGCAGCAACGCCATGAATGACCTGCTGATCACCGCGCTGCTGGTCGGCGCGCTCTTCGCCATCCTGGCCAGCGGGGTGTGGATCGGTCTCACGCTGTCAGGCGTGGCCTGGATCGGCATGCAGCTGTTCAGCAGCCGCCCCGCCGGCGACGCCATGGCCGTCACCATCTGGGGGTCCAGCAGCAGCTGGACGCTGACCGCCCTGCCGCTGTTCATCTGGATGGGCGAGATCCTGTTCCGCACCCGGCTGTCCAGCGACATGTTCCGCGGCCTGTCGCCCTGGGTGCAGGCGCTGCCGGGGCGGCTGCTGCACACCAATGTCATCGGCTGCACCATCTTTGCCGCGGTGTCGGGCAGCAGTGCCGCCACCTGCGCCACCATCGGCAAGATGACGCTGCCCGAGCTGCAGCGCCGCGGCTACCCCGACAGCATTTCCATCGGATCGCTGGCCGGTGCGGGCACGCTGGGCCTGCTGATCCCGCCGTCGATCATCATGATCGTCTACGGCGTGTCGGCCGACGTGTCGATTGCCAAGCTGTTCATGGCCGGGGTGCTGCCGGGGCTGCTGCTGGCCGGGCTGTTCTCGGGCTACCTGGGGGTGTGGGCGCTGCTGAATCCGGCCCAGGTGCCGCCGGCCGACGCGCCGATGACGCTGCGGCAGAAGCTGCATGAAAGCCGCCACCTGATCCCGGTGGTGCTGCTGATCGCGTCGGTGCTGGGCAGCATCTACACCGGCGTGGCCACCGCCACCGAGGCCGCCGGCGTGGGCGTGGCGGGTGCGCTGGTGCTGTCGGCGCTGCAGGGGTCGCTGAGCTGGGCCACGTTCAAGGAATCGCTGATGGGCGGTACGCGGCTGTACTGCATGATCGCCCTGATCCTGGCCGGCGCCAGCTTCCTCACGCTGGCCATGGGCTACATCGGCCTGCCGCGCCATCTGGCCGAATGGATCGGCGGGCTGGGCCTGACACCGGTGGCCCTGCTGGCGGTGCTGATGGTGTTCTACATCGTGCTGGGCTGCTTCCTCGACGGCATCAGCATGGTGGTGCTGACCATGGGCGTGATCCTGCCCACGGTGCAGAAGGCCGGCATCGACCTGATCTGGTTCGGCATCTTCATCGTGCTGGTGGTCGAGATGGCGCAGATCACCCCGCCGGTGGGCTTCAACCTGTTCGTGCTGCAGGGCATGACCGGGCGCGAGATCAGCTGGCTGGCCAAGGTGACGCTGCCGTTCTTCCTGCTGATGGTGGGGGCGGTGGCACTGATCTGGCTGTTCCCCGGCATCGTCACCGCGCTGCCCGCGCGCATGTGACATCCAGCAGGGCCGAACAGCCGGCAAAGCACCGGGCTGTTCGGCCGATGCCTGCGGCTCCCCCGCTCCTAGCATCGACCCGCTGACATGCCGCCGCGGCCCCGGCGGCATGGGGCAGCCGCTCGTGCCAGGAACCGCCATGTCCGATCTGTCTCTGCCGCCGTTGTCGCTGGTGCCGATGGGTGCCGATCCTGCACCGCCACTGCCCACGGCGTCGCCGGCCGGCGCGGGTGGGCAGCACCCGGGCACCGGCACGCTGGCGTGGCCGGCACCGCCCAGCATCGGCTACACCGCACCACCGCCGCTGGCCGAGCCTGAGCCCTGCGAGCTGGAAGGGCCCAACGGCCGCGTCAATGTCGGCCGGCTGCTCCGATTCGACCCCGAAGCCGGCCAGGTGCAGGTGCTGATCCCGCCGGGCCGCAACCCGCTGACGCTGCGCTTCACCCAGTTCCGCCGGCTCAGCCTGGTGCGCCCGCTGGAGCCCGCCCCCGCCAGCGACGGCCTGCGCATGGATGCCACCACGCCGCTGCTGCCGCAGAACCTGCTGCAGCCCTACCGGCTGCGTTTCAAGGACGGCAGCGAGACCGTGCTGTCCAGCGTGGGCCTGATCGACAAGCCGCTGGGCCTGTTCACCTTCAGCCCCATCGATGCCAGTGGCCGCCTGCTGCGCAGCCTGTACCCGCGGCCGATGCTGGTGTCGGTGGATGTGGCGCCTGCCGGCGCCGTCACGCCCGCCGACGATGACCAGGACACCGCGCCGATGGGCCTGGACGAGCTGCCCACGGCACGGCCGGCGGGCAAGCCGTCGCTGGGCGACATGCTGGCCGGCGCGCAGATCACCACCGCCGAGCAGCTGGCCAAGGCCATCGACCAGCAGGCCAAGATGCCGATGGTGCGCATCGGCGAGGCGCTGGTGGGCCTGGGCTTCATCACCGAGGCACAGCTGGCCGACGCGCTGAAGCTGCAGTCGTCCGACCGGCGGCTGCCGCTGGGCGAGCTGCTGGTGAGCCGTGGCGACGTGACCCGCGCCGACCTGCAGACGGCCCTGTCGCGCAAGATGGGCTACCCGATCGTCGACGTGGCGGCCTTTCCGGTGGAGAACGAGGCCGCGCTGCGCCTGCCGCTGGCGGCCGCGCGGCGCCTGACGGCGCTGCCGCTGATGATGCGGGCCAGCCGGCTGGTGGTGGCGCTGGAAGACCCGTCGGCCCGGGTGGCCATCGACGAGATCGAGTTCAGCGCCCAGTGCAAGGTGCTGCCGGTGCTGGCGCGGGCCGGCACGCTGGCGCTGGCCATCGACCGCGTCTACATGCGCCTGGGCAAGGACGTGATCGAGCCATCGGCCGACCTGGCCGCATCGCTCAGCTTCGACATGGACGGCGGCGACAACGCCAACAAGCTGCTGGCCAGCCTGGAGCAGGAACAGTCGCCCGCCACACGCGACGACGAGACCCCCATCGAGCAGAGCGACAACTCGCTGGTGCGGCTGATCAACACCATGATCATGGAGGCCAAGCAGGGCGGCGTGTCCGACATCCACATCGAATGCCAGCCCGGCACGCAGAAGGTGCAGGTGCGCTTCCGCCGCGACGGCGTGCTCAAGCCCTACATCGAGCTGCCGCACACCTACCGCAGCGCGCTGGTGGCGCGCATCAAGATCATGTGCGACCTCGACATCAGCGAGCGCCGCAAGCCGCAGGACGGCAAGATCAACTTCGGCCGCTGGATGCAGGGCCAGAAGCTGGAACTGCGGGTGGCCACCATCCCCACCGCCAACGGGCTGGAAGACGTGGTGATGCGCCTGCTGGCCAGCGCCAAGACTCTGCCGCTGGAAGGCATGGGCATGCAGCCCGACACCCTGCAGCGGCTGAAGACCGCCATCGAGCGGCCCTACGGCATGGTGCTGTGCGTGGGCCCCACCGGCAGCGGCAAGACCACCACGCTGCATGCCGCGCTGGGCCACATCAACACGCCCGAGCGCAAGATCTGGACCGCCGAGGACCCGGTGGAAATCACCCAGCCCGGCCTGCGCCAGGTGCAGGTCAACCCGAAGATCGACTGGACCTTCGCCAAGGCGCTGCGCGCCTTCCTGCGCGCCGACCCCGACGTGGTGATGGTCGGCGAGATCCGCGACGCCGAAACCGCCGGCATGGCGGTGGAGGCCAGCCTGACCGGCCACCTGGTGATGAGCACGCTGCACACCAACAGCGCGCCCGAGACGGTGACCCGCCTGCTGGACATGGGCATGGACCCGTTCAGCTTTGCCGACAGCCTGCTGGCGGTGCTGGCCCAGCGCCTGGTGCGCCGGCTGTGCAAGCACTGCGTCACCACCCGCCCTGCCACGCCCGAAGACCTGCAGGGCCTGGTGGACGGCTACCTGTTCAGCTACCCCGACGCCAGCCAGCGCCCCGATGCCGACGCGCTGCTGGCCGACTGGACGCAGCGCTTCGGGGTGAACGGCCAGCTGCTGCACCACCACGCGCCGGGCTGTCCGCACTGCGACAACAGCGGCTATGGCGGCCGCGTGGGCCTGCATGAGCTGCTGGTGGTCAGCCGCGAACTGCGCCACCTGATCCAGACCAGCGCCCGCGCCGAGCAGCTGCAGCAGGCCGCCATGATGGAAGGCATGCGCACCCTGCGCCAGGACGGCATCCTGAAGGTGCTGGCCGGGCTGACGTCGATCGAAGAGGTGCGCGCCATCAGCAACAGCTGACGGCCGCGCCGGGCAGTCTCAGGGCTTGCGCCAGGAGACTTTGCCAGCGGCGAACATGCGACCCAGATCGCCGTTGTCGGTGAGCGCATTGATCGCGGCCTGCAGCGCCTGGGCCAGGTCGTCGTTCTCCTTCTTCACCGCCATGCCGATCACCCAGCCGTCCTTCATGCGCGGCAGTGGCAGCGGCTCGATGGCGAAGCGGGCATCGCCGGCCAGCACCGACTCCAGCTCGGATGCATGGCCGGCGGCGGCCACCACCTCGCCGCGCTGCAGCAGGGCCGCGGCCTCGGTGCCGTCCTTGAGCTTGGTGGTGAGCTGGTCGCGGTACTTGCCGCTGTCGGCGCCGATCAGCAGCCAGCCCGCCAGGCTCTGGCCGGGCACGGCGATCTTCTGGCTGCCCAGGTCGGCCAGGCTGTCCAGCCTGGGCGCCTTGGCCAGGTCGCGGGCGATCATCACCCGCTCGCGGTAGTAGGGCCCGAAGATGCTGACACGCGGGTTGGCCGCCATCAGCGGCCGGTCCACCGGCACATGCAGCAGCACGTCGGCCGGGCCGAAGCCCAGGTAGTGCCCGCGCCACACCAGGTTGCGCAGGTCGTCGTTCATGTTCTCGTCGGCATTGAAGGGCAGCAGCGTGAGCTTGACCTCCAGCGCCCTGGCCAGCGCACCGGCCAGCGCCACGTCGATGCCCTGACCACCCACGTGGAACGGCGGCATCTCGTTGTAGATGCCCACCACCAGGCTGCCACGCTCGCGGATGCGCTGCAGCGCCGGCTTGTCCTGGGCCAAGGCCGGCAGCGCCAGCGTGGCCAGCGCGGCCGAGCCAGCCATCAACAGGCGGCGGCGGGTCACAGCGGCTTCTCGCGGCGCGTCTCGAGGTAGGCCTTGATCGCCCAGGTGGCCTCCTGGTTCAGGATGCCTTCGAACGGCGGCATGTACACCGCGCCGTTGCGCACCTTGCCGCGCCGCACGCTGCCGGCGTAGTACTCGTCGATCTCCTTGACGCAGGCGTCCTTCTTCTTGGCGTCCTTGATGCTGACGCAGTCGTTGTCGAGCTTGCGCAGATCCGGCGCAATGCCACCGGAGATGGCCTCCAGCCCGTGGCAGCGGGCGCAGTTCTGGTTGTAGGCCGACGTGCCCACCTTGATGGCCTTGTCGTTCCGACGGTACGGGTTCTCGGCCCGCCACTGGTCGCCCAGCGCGGGCAGGTCCTTGGTGTCGACCGCCTGGGGCGTGACGTCGCCG
>JAGOBT010000167.1 GCA_017999135.1 Burkholderiaceae bacterium | reverse complement strand
GGTCAGCAGGCCTTGGGCGCTGGCGCCTTGTGCCTCCAGCGTGCCGTCGGTCAGGAAGCCCGAGCCCATCAGCGGCACCGTCTTCTTCAGGCCTGCGGCGTCGTAGTCCTTGACGAACTTGACCGCGCCGCCGCCGGCGAAGAAGGCGAACACCACATCGGGCTTCTGCGACGCGATCTCGGTCAGCAGGGCCTGGAACTCCACGTTGGGGAAGGGCAGGTTCAGGTCCTTGACCACCTTGCCGCCACCCTTCTCGAAGGCCTCGGTGAAGCCCTTCACCGTCTCGGTGCCGGCGGCGTAGTTCCAGGTGATGGTCATCGCCTTCTTGTAGCCCTTCTGCGCGGCCATCACGCCGGTGGCGTAGCCCGGCTGCCAGTTGCTGAAGCTGCTGCGCAGGATGTTGGGCGCGCACAGCGGGCCGGTGATGGCGTCGGCCCCGGCGTTGGGCACGATCAGCAGGGTCTTGCTTTCCTTCACCGCGCGGGCCATGGCCAGGGCCACGCCCGAGTGCACCGTGCCCACGATCACGTCGACGTTGTCGCGCTTGATCAGCTTGTTGACGTTGTCGGTGGCCTTGGACGGATCGCTCTCGTCGTCGACCTTGAAGTACTGGATGCTGCGGCCGCCCAGCTTGCCGCCTTGCTCGTCCACATACTGCTTGAAGCCGTTCTCGATGGCCGTGCCCAGCGCGGCGAAGGTGCCGGTGGCCGGCAGCATCAGGCCCACCTTCAGCGGCGGCTGGGCCTGGGCCAGCACGGTGGAAGAGGCCAGCAGCGCGGCAGCCAGGCCGAGGGTGGTGCGCAGGAAGGGAGCGTTCATGTCATGTCTCCTGAGGGGAAGGAATGCCGGCCAGGAAGCCCTGGCAGGCGGCGACCACAGCCTCGGGCTGGTCGCGGTGGGGGGAATGGCCGCAGGCGGGCAGCTTCAGCAAGCGGGTGCCGGGCAGGGCGGCGGCAACGCCGTCGATCTGGGCCATCGTGCCGTAGACATCGTCCACGCCCTGGATGGCCAGCACCGGGCACCGAATGTAGGGGAGCCGGGGGCGCAGATCCCACGGTAAAAACGCGGGCGCCAGCCAGATGTCGTTCCAGCCGTAGAAGGCCGAATCCACGTCGGCATGGTGGCGTGCCAGGCGGCCGTGCAGGTCGCCGTTGATGTACTGGTCGCGTGCCTGGCGGATGCTCGACAGGCTGAACGGTTCGACCAGGATGTGCGGCGCCAGCACCACGAGGTGGTCCACCCGGTTGGGGAAATGCGCCGCATGCAGCAGGGCGATGCTGCCGCCATCGCTGTGGCCGAACAGGCTGTAGCGGCCGTGCACGCCCAGGGCGGCCAGCAGCGCGGGCAGCAGTTCGTCGGCCTGGCGGTGCATGAAGTCGGGGCCCCAGTGCTCGTCGGGCGCGCGGGGGGTGGATTGGCCATAGCCGGGCCGCGAATACACCAGCCCGCGCCAGCCCAGCACGGCGCACAGCCGGCCCGGAAAGTCGCGCCACATCGACACCGAGCCCAGCCCCTCGTGCAGGAACACCAGCAGCGGCGCGCTGCGGTCGTGCACGCCCACCCAGGCATGCTCGATCTGCACCGGGCGGCCGGCCCAGTCGATCGTGGCGAGGGCTGTGGGAGTCATGGAGTCTGGACCAAGCGGACGACGCGGATCCGGCTATGCCGGGCCGGTGGCGTCGCCCCCTTGAGGGGGAGCGCCGGAGGCGCTGCGGGGGTGGGCCTCAAGTTCGCGCAACTTGAAGCGCTGGATCTTGCCGGTGGCCGTCTTGGGCAGGTCGTCGACGAAGGCGATCAGACGCGGGTACTTGTACGGTGCCAGCCGGTCCTTGACGAAGGCCTTGAGCTCATCCTCGGTCACCGTGGCGCCGGCCTTGCGCACCACGAAAGCCTTGGTCTTGGTCAGGCCCTCGGCGTCGGGCACGCCGATCACCGCGGCCTCCAGCACGGCGGGGTGCTGCACCAGGGTGGCCTCGACCTCGAACGGTGACACATAGATGCCGCTGACCTTGAGCATGTCGTCGCTGCGGCCGCTGTAGGTGTAGCTGCCGTCGGCGTTGCGCACGTACTTGTCGCCGCTCTTGGTCCAGCCGCCCTGGAAGGTCTCGCGCGTCTTCTGGCGGTTGCCCCAGTACATCATTGCGGCGCTGGGGCCGTGGATGTACAGGTCGCCCGGCTCACCGTCGGGCACCGGGCCACCGGTCTCGGCACGCAACTCGATGTCGTAGCCTGGCACCGGCCAGCCGGTGCTGCCGTAGCGCACCTTCTCGGGCCGGTTCGACAGGAAGATGTGCAGCATCTCGGTGCTGCCGATGCCGTCGACGATGTCGACGCCGAAGTGGCGCTGGAAGCGCTCGCCGATCTCGGCCGGCAGCGCTTCGCCGGCCGACGACACCAGGCGCAGGGCCACGTCCTTGGCGGCGGGCAGCCCCGGGTGGGCCAGCATGCCGGCAAAGCCGGTGGGGGCGCCGTAGAACACGGTGGGCTTGACGCCGCCCACGCCGCCCAGCCAGCGCTTGAAGGTGGCGTCGGGCGTGGGCCGCTCGGCCATCAGCAGCGTGGTGGCGCCCACGCTCATCGGGAAGGTGAGTCCGTTGCCCAGGCCGTAGGCGAAGTACAGCTTGGCTGCCGAGAAGCAGACATCGCGCTCGACCAGGCCCAGCACCGCCTTGGCATACAGCTCGCAGGTCCAGTAGGGGTTGGCCTGGCTGTGCACCGTGCCCTTGGGCCGGCCGGTGGACCCGCTGGAGTACAGCCAGAAGGCCGGGTCGTCGGCGCCGGTGGCCGCCGGCTTCTGCAGCGGTGCGGCGCTGTCCAGGAAGCTCTCGAACTCGACTTCGGCCGGGTGCAGCGGGGCCACCGGATGCGACACCACCACCTTCTGCACCTCATGGTCGCTCTGCACCATGCCGGCGGTCAGCGCGGGCAGCAGCGCGCCCGACACCAGCACCGCCTGGGCGCGGCTGTGCTCCAGCATGTAGGCGTAGTCGGCCGCGGTCAGCAGGGTGTTGACGGCCACCGGCACCAGGCCGGCATAGATGCTGCCAAGAAACGCCACCGGCCAGTCGGTGCCATCCAGCATCAACAGCAGCACCCGTTCCTCGCGCTTCAGGCCGGCAGCGCGCAGCGCGGCGGCCAGGCGGCGGGCACGCTCGTCCAGCTGGCCGTAGGTCAGCGTGCCGCGGTCGTCGATGAAGGCAGCCTTGGCGGCGCGGCCGGCGTTGGCGGCCAGCAGGTGCGCGGCGATGTTGAAGCGCTCGGGCGGCGGGTTGACGTTGGCGATCGGGGGCATGCGGGGGTCTCCTGGCGGCCGTTCAGTGGCCACGTTGGCTCACTTCGTGAAATCGATGCGGCCCTGCGGCAGCAGGTACAGCACCAGCGCGCGGCCACCGGTCACCGTGGGCGGGTGGGCGCTGCCAGGCGGGCACACCAGCCAGCCGGCGGGGCGGCCGTCGAACCGCGCATCGCCTTCGATCGGCATGATGAGGTCGATCTCGCCCAGCGGGTGGGTGTGGTGCGGGCCGGCCACGTCGGCCATGTCGACCACGTCGACCGAAAAGCCGTGCAGGTCGTCGGCCGGCTTGAAGACGCGGCCATAGCGGATGCCACCGCCTTCACGGTTGCACAGCCAGCCCTCGGCCACGCCCTGCTGGCAGGCGGCTTTCAGGGTGGCGAAGGTGGCGCTGCCGGCGCCGTGTTCGGCATTCAGCCAGGCGTCGAGCGTGGCATCCAGCGGGCGGCCGGCGATCTGGGCTGTCAAGGCGGCCAGCGGCGCATGCAGGGCAGAGGTGGGCATGGTGCGGTGTGGTTTGACACCACCGGCTTGCAGCGGCCAGTGATATGCAGTATTGTGCAAGTGGCCGAAAGGTACCGCCGCACCCCTACCATGTCAAGCACTATAATGCATTCATCCGGGTTAACACCGAAGGTGAACCCCGTGGCCGACGCCCCACCGCCGCCGGCCGCCGAGCCCGCCAACGACGACAAGAACCCGGCCTTGCTCGCCCTGGGCGACCGGGTGCGGCGCCTGCGCGCTGCCCGCGGCATGACGCGCAAGGCCCTGGCCCTGGCAGCCCACGTGAGTGAGCGCCACCTGGCCAACCTGGAGTACGGCATCGGCAATGCGTCGTTCCTGGTGCTGCAGCAGGTGGCGGCGGCGCTGCAGTGCCCGCTGGCCGAATTGACCGGCGACGTGACCACGTCGTCGCCCGAATGGCTGCTGATCCGTGAGCTGCTGCAGGGCCGTGACGAAGCCACGCTGCGGCGCGCCCGCGTGGCCATCGGTGAACTGCTGGGCACCGGCGGTGGTGCTGCCGATGCGGCCCGCGCCCGGCCGCAGCAGGTGGCATTGATCGGCCTGCGCGGTGCCGGCAAGTCCACGCTGGGCCAGCTGCTGGCCGACGACCTGGGCTTTCCGTTCGTCGAGCTGAGCCGGCAGATCGAGCAGTTCGCCGGCTGCAGCATCGCCGAGATCCAGGCGCTGTACGGCCAGAGCGCCTACCGCCGCTACGAGCGCCGGGCGCTGGAGGAGGCGATCCAGATCTACCCCGAGGCGGTGATCGCCACGCCCGGCGGCCTGGTCAGCGATGCGGCCACCTTCAACCTGCTGCTGAGCCACTGCACCACGGTGTGGCTGCAGGCCGCACCCGAAGACCACATGGCCCGCGTGGCGGCCCAGGGCGACCTGCGGCCCATGGCCGCCAGCCGCGAGGCGATGGACGACCTGCGCCAGATCCTGGCCGGCCGCTCGGCCTTCTACAGCAAGGCCGACATGACAGTGGACACCAGCGCCGCGCCGCTGGACGCCACCTTCCAGGTGCTGCGCCAGCAGGTGCGGGCCGCCCTGCGCCTGCCGGCCTGAACCCAGGTCAAGACCGAGACAGGCACAAAAGTGCATGTGGATGCTTGACGGACGGGTTGCATGCAGTATGATGCGTCAACCGCTTCAGCAAACACGCACTAAAGTGCATCAATCGGAGAATCCGCGATGAGCCAGCCCGACCGTGTCGAGTACCAGACCGACCCGTCCCAGTACCGGCACTGGAAGCTGCGCTTCGAGGGCCCGGTGGCCACACTGGCGGCTGATTTCGACGAGAACGCTGGTCTGCGCCCCGGCTACAAGCTCAAGCTCAACAGCTACGACCTGGGCGTGGACATCGAACTGAACGACGCCGTCAACCGCATCCGCTTCGAGCACCCCGAAGTGCGCACCGTGGTGGTCACCAGCGCCAAGGAGAAGGTGTTCTGCTCGGGCGCCAACATCTTCATGCTGGGCCTCAGCAGCCACAGCTGGAAGGTGAACTTCTGCAAGTTCACCAATGAAACCCGCAACGGCCTGGAAGACAGCAGCCAGTACAGCGGGCTGAAGTTCCTGGCCGCGGTGAACGGCGCCTGCGCCGGCGGCGGCTACGAGCTGGCCCTGGCCTGCGACGAGATCATCCTGGTCGACGACCGCAGCAGTGCCGTCAGCCTGCCGGAAGTGCCGCTGCTGGGCGTGCTGCCCGGCACCGGCGGCCTGACCCGTGTGACCGACAAGAAGAAGGTGCGCCACGACCTGGCCGACCTGTTCTGCACCAGCGCCGAAGGCGTGCGCGGCCAGAAGGCCAAGGACTGGCGCCTGGTCGACGACATCGCCAAGCCGGCGCAGTTTGCCGCCAAGGTGCAAGAGCGTGCATTGCAGCTGGCCGCCGACAGCGACCGCCCGGCGAATGCCCAGGGCGTGCACCTGCCCCGCCTGGCCCGGGTGGACGCGCCCGACGCGCTGCGCTACCAGCATGTGACGGTGGAGATCGACCGCGCCAAGCGCACCGCCGTGTTCACCGTGGTCGGCCCGCAGGGCGCGCAGCCCACCGACATCGCAGCCATCGAGGCCGCCGGCGCCGCCTGGTACCCGCTGCAGATGGGCCGCGAGCTGGAAGACGCCATCCTGCAGATGCGCACCAACGAGCTGGACATCGGCACCTGGCTCATCAAGACCCAGGGCGATGTGCAGGCCGCGCTGGCGCTGGACGCCACGCTGCTGTCGCACCAGCACCACTGGCTGGTGCGCGAGACCATCGGCCTGCTGCGCCGCACCTTCAGCCGGCTGGATGTGAGCAGCCGCAGCCTGTTTGCGCTGATCGAGCCCGGCAGCTGCTTTGCCGGCAGCTTGCTTGAACTGGCCCTGGCCTGCGACCGCAGCTACCAGCTGATCCTGCCCGACGACGCGGCCAAGACGCCGAAGATCGCGGTGAGCGAAGCCAACTTCGCCCTGTACCCGATGGCCACCGGCCAAGGGCGCCTGGGCCGCCGCTTCTACGACGAGCAAGCCCCGCTGGCGGCAGTGCGCGCCGCCATCGGCCAGCCGCTGGACGCCGACGCGGCCATGCAGCTGGGCCTGATCACCAGCAACCCCGACGACATCGACTGGGCCGACGAGGTGCGCATCGCCGTGGAAGAGCGCGTGGCCATGAGCCCCGACGCGCTGACCGGCATGGAAGCCAACCTGCGCTTCAACGGCCCCGAGAGCATGGCCACCCGCGTCTTTGGCCGCCTGACGGCCTGGCAGAACTGGATCTTCCAGCGCCCCAACGCCGTCGGCGAGAAGGGGGCCCTGAAGGTCTACGGCAAGGGCGACAAGGCCGCATTCGACTGGAACCGCGTTTGAACTGACGACCCCTCGGCAGCGGAATACCGCCGCCGATCCCCCGAGGGGATGCCAACCCATCTTGGGGCGGCCCGGCGATGGGTTGGCCCGCTTCGATAACAGCACAGGAGTCCATGAGCATGAGCACGATGAACTACAGCGAGAAGATCCCCAACAACGTCAACCTCAGCGAAGACCGCACGCTGCAGCGCGCGCTGGAGCAGTGGCAGCCCAACTTCCTGGACTGGTGGGGCGACATGGGCCCCGAGGGCAGCACCGACAGCGAGGTGTACCTGCGCACGGCCGTCAGCGTCGACCCACAGGGCTGGGCGCAGTTCGGCCACGTGAAGATGCGTGACTACCGCTGGGGCATCTTCCTGAACC
>JAGOBT010000166.1 GCA_017999135.1 Burkholderiaceae bacterium | reverse complement strand
TGGTCTACGGCATCGTCGGGTTCAAGACGCATGCCAAGCTGCTGCTGGTCACCCGGCGCGAGACCGGTGCCCGTGGCCAGGGCCTGCTGCGGCGTTATGCCCACCTGTCCACCGGCAACTACAACCCTGGCACCGCCAAGCTGTACACCGACGTGGGCATGCTCACCGCCGACGCGCAGCTGGCGGCCGACGCCGATGCGGTGTTCCACCAGCTGGCCAGCCTGACCAAGGTGCGCACGCCGCGCCACCTGCTGACCGCACCGTTTGCGCTGCACCGCCGCCTGGTGGCCCACATCGACCAGGTGGCGGCCGCCGCCCGCGCCGGGCAGCCGGCGCGCATCGCTGCCAAGTTCAATTCCTTCACCGAGCCGTCGATGATCGACGCGGTGGTGCGGGCCGCCCAGGCAGGTGCCGAGGTCGACTTGGTGATCCGCGGCGCCTGCATGCTGCCGCCGGGCATTCCGGGCGTGACCGACCGCATCCGCGTGCGGTCGGTGGTGGGCCGGTTCCTGGAGCACACCCGGGTGCTGTACTTCCGCTGGGGCGCGGGCGAGGCCGACGAGGCGCTGTACCTGTCGTCGGCCGACTGGATGGGGCGCAACATGTTCCGCCGCATCGAGGTGGCCTGGCCGGTGCGCGACGCCGCGCTGCGCCAGCGCCTGATCGACGAGTGCCTGGTGCCCTATCTGCATGACCGTTGCGACGCCTGGGTGCAGGCGGCCGACGGCAGCTACACCCGCCCCGCCGTGGACGGTCCCAGCGCCCAGGGTGCGCTGGCCGCCCGCTACATGGCCCCGGCCGCTTGACCTGGCACAAAGGCCCGCCGATGGAACTGATCCTGTGGCGCCATGCCGAGGCGCGTGACCTGCCTGAAGATGCGCCGTTCGACGCTGCGACCGACCTGGCGCGCCCGCTCACGCCGCGCGGCGACAAGCAGGCCCAGCGCATGGCCGAGTGGCTGAACCGCTTTCTGCCCGAGACCACCAAGGTGCTGGTCAGCCCGGCGCTGCGCACCCGCCAGACGGCCGAAGCCCTGGGCCGCAAGCTGCGCATCGTCGACGGGCTGGCGCCCGGGGCCACCCACACGCAGGCCCTGGCCGCCGCCCGCTGGCCCGACAGCCGCGAGCCGGTGCTGCTGGTCGGCCACCAGCCCACGCTGGGCCAGCTGGCGGCTTACCTGATGGGTGGCCCGGCCACGCTGGACGGCCCGCCGTGGGCCGTGCGCAAAGCCGCCGTGTGGTGGCTGCGCCACCGCCTGCGCGACGGCGTGTCCGACGTGGTGCTGGTGTCGGTGCGCACGCCCGACAAGCTGTAACCCCGCGGCCGCGCGGCGGCGGTTCAGCTGGCGTCGAGCACCAGGCGCGGCAGTTCCTGCCGGGCCCAGGCCTCGGTTTCCTCGCGCAGCAGGTGCATGGTGCGCGGATGGCGGTCGGCCCAGATGCTGCGGAACGCCAGCCGTGCCAGCTTGCCGTCGTGCCGCAGCCGCAGCGCCTTGGTGTCGACCAGGCCGCGCGCATGGCACTTGATGACGGCCAGCCGCAGCGCCAGCACCTGCCAGGCGAAGCGTTCGCTGCACAGCTGGGCCTCGATCTTGCGCAGCCCGCCACGCTGGCCCAGCACCAGGTCGGCCATGCGGCGCTGCTGGCTCTGCGAGAAGCCCGGCGCGTCCACATGGCCCAGCAGGTAGGCGCTGTGGCGGTGGTGGTCGTGGTGCGACACCATCAGGCCGATCTCGTGCAGATCACAGGCCCAGCCCAGCTCACGCAGGGCCTCGCCGTCGTCACCGTCGGCCAGCGCGGGCAGGGCGCCGCGCAGCAGCGCCAGCGCCACGCTGCGCACGCGGGCGGCCTGGTCGGTGTCGACACCGAAGCGCGCCTGCAGCGCGGCCACCGACTGGTCACGCACATCACCGCCGTGGGCCTGGCGGCGCGCTGCATGGCGTTCATGCAGATCGATCACCACGCCCTGGCGCAGGGCGCCCTTGGCCGGCTTCAGCGCGGTGATGCCGAAGTGCGTGGCCAGCGTGTACAGCAGGGCCAGGCCGCCGCCGATGATGGCCTTGCGGTCGTCGCGCAGCGACGGCAGCGACAGACGCTCTGCGCTGCCGGCGGCCAGGCACTGGCCGATGCACCAGCGCAGGCCTTCGGGCGTGATGGTGCCGTCGGTCAGGCCGGCGGCCTGCAGGATCTGCGACACCGCACCGGCCGTGCCTGACGAGCCCAGCGCCTCCTGCCACAGGTGCGGCGCGAACAGCGTCAGCGCCTCTTCCAGCTCGGCGCCGGCGGCCACCTGGGCGTCGCGGAAGCGCTGCTCGGTGAACTGGCCATCGGGAAACCAGCGCATCGACAGGCTGACGCTGCCCACCTTGAACGATTCGACCACCCGCGCCTGACGGCCCTGGCCCAGGATCATCTCGGTGCTGCGCCCGCCGATGTCGACCACCAGCCGCTCGGCCGGCCCGGGCTGCAGGAACGACACGCCGGCGTAGATCAGGCGGGCCTCCTCGCGGCCCGAGATCACTTCCACCGGATGCCCCAGCGCGGCTTCGGCACGCACCAGGAAGGCGTCGCGGTTGCGTGCCTCGCGCAGCGTCTGCGTGGCCACGGCGCGCACCTGCGACGCCTCGAACCCCTGCAGCCGCGCGGCAAACTGGCGCAGGCAGTCCAGCCCGCGCTGGGCAGCGGCCTCGGTCAGGTAGCCGTTGGCGTCGAGCCCGCCGCCCAGGCGCACGGTTTCCTTCAGGTAGGCGATGCGCCGGTAGCGGCCCTGCTGCAGGTGGGCCAGTTCCAGCCGGAAACTGTTGGAGCCGATGTCGATGGCTGCCAGGGGGGCGGCAGCGCTGGGGGTGCCGCTGGGGAGGCGCTGGGACATGATGGCCGGGATGCTAACGGGGTTTGCAGCCGTACCCCGCATGCGCGGCGGCGCTGCAGCCAGAATGCCAGCGCCCATGGCACCCACCCTCATCCCAGGAGACCCCCGCATGTTGCAAGAAGAGCTCGACAGCCTGACCCCCAGCCGCGACTTCAGCCGGCGCGACTTCGTACGCACCTCGGTGGGCACCGGCTTTGCCGCTGCCGTGCTGCCGGTGATGGCGCAGACCGTGATCAAGACCGACACCACCGGCCTGGTCGCTGGCGAAGTGACGATCCCGGTGGGCGACTTCAAGCTGCCGGCCTACCGCGCGGCGCCGGCCAATGTGGCCAACGCGCCGGTGGTGCTGGTGGTCAGCGAGATCTTCGGCGTGCACGAGCACATTGCCGACGTGGCGCGCCGCTTCGCCAAGGCGGGCTACTTCGCCATTGCGCCCGAGATGTTCGTGCGCCAGGGTGATGCCGGCAGCTACGGCGAGATCGCCAAGCTGATCGCCGAGGTGATCAGCAAGGTGCCCGACGGCCAGGTGATGGCCGACCTGGACGCCTGCGTGGCCTGGGCCAAGGGCCAGGGCGCGGACACCGGCCGCACCGCCGTGACCGGTTTCTGCTGGGGCGGGCGCATCACCTGGCTGTATGCCGCCCACAACCCTGCGGTGAAGGCCGGCGTGGCCTGGTACGGCCGCCTGGTCGGTGCGCCGTCGGCGCTGACGCCTGCCCACCCGGTCGACCTGGCCGGCAAGCTGCATGCTCCGGTGCTGGGCCTGTACGGCGGCCAGGACACCGGCATTCCGCTGGACACGGTCGAGAAGATGAAGGCCGCGCTGGCCGCTGGCTCGCCTGCAGCGAAGAAGTCGGAGTTCGTCGTCTACCCCGACGCGCCGCATGCCTTCCATGCCGACTACCGCCCCAGCTACCGCAAGGACGCCGCCGACGACGGCTGGAAGCGCTGCCTGGCCTGGTTCAAGGCCCAGGGCGTCTGACACGCCCCAGGCGGCGCCTCACTTGACCACCAGCACCGGCAACGGGCTGTGGGTCAGCACCCGGCTGGTCTCGCTGCCGATCAGCAGCGCGGCCATGCCACGGCGCCCGTGCGAGGCCATCACGATCAGGTCGCAACTCTGCTGCTTGGCCAGGTCGAGGATGGCTTCCCAGGGGTGCAAGGCTTCGACGGTGGAGCCGCTGCAGTCCACGCCGGCGGCTGCGGCCGCGGCCATCACCGCCTTCACCCGCTCGGCAGCGATGCGCTCTTGCGCGTCGTAGAACTCCTGCGGCGGCACGGGCTGCATCTCGGAGATGGCGCTGTAGGGGAAGGGCTCCTTCACGCACAGCGTGGTGAGGGTGGCGCCAGACAACTTGGCCAGCGCCACGGCGGTGTCGACAGCCTTGGCGGTGATCTCCGAGCCATCGGTGGGAACAAGAATGCGCTTGTACATGGTGGGTCTCCTGGTCGCTGCAGCCGCACCGCACCGGTGGGCCTCACGCGCAGTGTGCGCCAAGCTGCCGCGCCCGTCTTGTCAGACATCAAGACCTGCGGCGGCCCGGCACGGCCGGCAGCGGCGCACGACAGGGTGCTTGCAAGCGCCGAAAATCTTGTGCTATAGTGCTAGCTTCACTGCCAGGGAGTGGTAGTTCAGTTGGTTAGAATACCGGCCTGTCACGCCGGGGGTCGCGGGTTCGAGTCCCGTCCACTCCGCCAAACATGAAACCCCAAGCGATTGATTCGCTTGGGGTTTTTCTGTTTCTGGCGCTCGTTCCTGCGCGCAAGCCACCGCTCGGTCGATCGCTGGGCGGCACATGCCAGCGCACGCATCGCGGCGCCATCCACCCTGTCAGGCCCGGGCGGTGACGATCTCGGCCAGCCGGGTGGTGCTGCGCGGCGACCGGCGCTGCTGCCTGCCCGCATGCTGGCCGTGGCGCGCCTGGTGCTGGGCGCTGGCCACTGTCACGGCGCCGCGACCGAACCGTTGGTTCAGCGTGTCCATGGCCGCCATCAGGCGTGACGGGCCGGCGCCGGGCACCGCTTCGGCCGTGCCGAACAGATCGAGCTCGGCCTGCTGCTGCCCTTGCGGCCGCAAGTCGAGCAGCATCACGCCCGCCTTGGCGTAGTGGAAGCCCGGCCGCACCATCTGCTGCACCGCACGCACGGCCATCGCCACGATCACCCGCGTGTCGGCGCTGGCGCGCACCAGCGGCAGCGTCAGGCTCTGGCTGTGCTGCCTGTCGTGGCGGCGATGCGGGCTGGTGGTGATGAACACATGCACGGCGCCCGCCGCGGCCTGCTGCTGCCGCGCCTTCTCGGTCACGCGGGTGGCGAACTGGCTCACCACCTCGACCATCTCAGCCAGCGTGGTGACCGGCGCGCCGAACGAGCGGGAGCACATCATCTGCTGCTGCGCCGCGGGTGCATGGTCCACGTCCAGGCAGGGCGTGCCGCGCAGTTCGAGCACGGTCTTCTCCAGCACCACGCTGAACTGGGCGCGCAGCGTGACGATGTCGGCGCGCAGCAGGTCCTGCACCGTGTGGATGCCGCCGGCGTTCAGGCGCGCCGACATCCGCCGCCCGATGCCCCAGACATCACCGACTTCGCTGGCCGCGAACACCGCATCGCGCGCGGCACGGTCGGCCGCGCCGAGGTGGCACACCTGGGCATGGCGTGCGTCGTAGCGCCCGGGCCTGCGGTCGGCCATCTTGGCCACGTGGTTGGCCAGCTTGGCCAGGGTCTTGGTCGGGCCGAAGCCGACGCTGGTGGGCAGGCCCGTCCACTGCAGCACCTGGGCGCGCAGCTGCCGGCCGGTGGCCACCAGATCGCCCGGCACGCCGGCAAAGTCCAGGAAGCATTCGTCGATGCTGTAGACCTCCTGGCGCGGCGCGTGCTGCGCCACCAGCGTCATCATGCGGGTCGACATGTCGCCATACAGCTCGAAGTTGGCCGACAGCGCCAGCAGGCCGGCGTCCCGCTCGAGGTGGCGCACCTCGAACCAGGGCTGCGCCATCTGCACGCCCAGGTCCTTGGCCTCGTTGCTGCGGGCGATGCAGGCGCCGTCGTTGTTCGACAGCACCACCACCGGCTTGCCGATCAGCGACGGCCGGAAGACGCGCTCGCAGCTGACGTACATGTTGTTCACGTCCACCAGCGCAAACATGGCGCGCTCCCCGTCCGTCCCGGTCAGACGGGCATGGCCTTGATGACCTGCGTGACCACGCCCCACACCTGAAACGCGGTGCCTTCGCGCGACAGGATGTCTGCAGCGCCTGCGCCGGGCGCCGTCAGGCGCAGGCCGTCGCCTTGCCGGGCCAGTTGCCGGCAGACGAATTCGTCGTCGACCACGGCCACCACCACATGGCCGTGTGCCGGCGGGATGGCCCGGTCGATCAGCACCAGATCACCGGTGTCGATGCCGACCTCGCGCATCGCGTCTCCGGCAATGCGCATCAGGAACGTGGCCTGGGGATGGCGGACCAGGATGTCGTTCAGGTCCAGCCGGGTGACCCCGGTGTCGCCTGCGGGCGACCCGAACCCGATGGCCACGCTGGCCCGAGTGTTTACGGTGCCGGTACCCGGGTCTCTGCCCACGCGCACCAGGCCGGGCAGATCGCGCGATGAACTGGACATCCATCCAGTATAAGGGCCGGTTCGGCGCCTGCCTTGGCCAGTGCTACACGGCCGCGTGCGCGTCGAAGCACTCGGCTGGCACCAGGCGGATCAACTCCTGTGCCTGCCCGACGGTGCCGTGCAGCCACAGGTCGACATCCTCGGGTTCGATCGGCACCACCGACCGCTTGTCCTGCTGGGTCGGTGGCCGCTTCGGGTCGGGCCGGTGCATGCGGTTCATCAGCGGGTGCTGGTCGGCGTTGAGGGTGAGCATGGTGTAACTCTCCACCAGTTCACCGGTCTCCTGGTCGGTCCAGGTGTTCCAGAGGCCGGCCAGTCCCCAGGGCAGCCCGTCGGTGCGCCGGAACATCCAGGGCACGTGCCTGCCGCTTTCCCAGTTCGGCTCGAAGAAGGCCAGGGCCGGGATGATGCAGCGCTGCCCACGCGCCCAGGGGTGCTTGTACGACGCCTTGTCGGCCAGCTCTTCGGACCTGGCATTGCTGGTCGGGAACTTGAGCTTGCGCTCCTTGGCGAACCAGGGGATCAGC
>JAGOBT010000165.1 GCA_017999135.1 Burkholderiaceae bacterium | reverse complement strand
TCGATGCTCATGCCCACGGCGATGAAGAACAGGCCCAGCAGCAGGCCCTTGAACGGCTCCAGGTCGGTTTCCAGCGCGCGCCGGTATTCGCTCTCGGCCAGCAGCACGCCGGCCTGAAAGGCGCCCAGCGCCATGCTCAGCCCCACGCTCTGCATCAGCGCGGCGGTGGCCACCACCAGCAGCAGGGCGGCGGCGGTGAAGATCTCCGGCGTGTCGCTGCGGGCGATCCAGCGCAGGGCAGGGCGCAGCAGCAGCCGGCCGCCCAGCACGATGGCGGCGATCACGCCCAGCGCCTTGCCGGCGGCCAGCCAGCCGCTGCCGGGTTCGGCCGAAGCCGCGGCACCCGCGGGCTGCCCAACAATCGCCAGCAGTGGCACCAGCGCCAGGATGGGGATGGCCGCGATGTCCTGCAGCAGCGCCACCGACAGCACGCCCTGGCCCGAGCGGGTGCCCATCAGGTTGCGCTCGGCCAGCGCCCCCAGGCCGATGGCGGTGGATGACATGCCCAGCCCCAGCCCGGCCGCCAGCGCCAGCCGCCAATCCAGCCCCAGGGCGAGGCCCACGCCACCCATCAGCGCGGCCGAGCCCAGCAACTGCACGCTGCCGCCGCCGAAGATCGGCCGCCGCATCGCCCACAGGCGGCGCGGCTCCAGTTCCAGGCCGACCAGGAACAGCATCAGCACCACGCCGAATTCGGCGAAGTGCAGCATCGCCGCCGGGTCGCTGACCAGCTTCAGCCCCCAGGGCCCGATGACGATGCCCGCGCCCAGGTAGCCGATGATGGCGCCCAGGCCCAGCAGCCGCGCCAGCGGCACCGCCAGCACCGCGGCGGCCAGGTAGACCAGGCTGGTCGAGATCCAGCTGCCGTGTTCCATGCGGGGCCCTTCAGTTCGCCGGCCGGGCGTCGGTGGGCACGTCGCACACCGCGGCGTCCAGCGCGTCGATTTCCGGCCAGTCGGGCCAGGTCTGCAGGCGCTGCAGCCACACATCCACATGCGCCTGCAACTCGGTGGCCGATGCACGGTGCGCGCCGTGCAGCACCAGCGGTGGCAGGAAGCACATGCCGGCCAGCGCGGCCGTCTGCTCGTAGGGCGGCAGGAACGCGTCGAAGAAGTGGCGGTTGTGACCACCAGGGGCATAGGAACTCTCCGGCCCGCCGGTGGTCGTCGCCAGCCACAGGTGCTTGCCCTGCAGCGCCTGGCCGCCCGGGCCGTAGGCCCAGCCGAAGCTGAACACCTCGTCGAGCCACAGCTTCATCAACGGCGGCATGCCGTACCAGTGGATCGGGTGCAGCCACACCACCAGATCCGCGTCGGCCAGGGCGGCTTGCTCGGCGGGCACGTCGATCAGGTAGTCGGGATACAGCGCGTACAGGTCGCGCACCGCCACACCGGCCTGGCCGGCCGCGCGTGCCATGGCCTCGTTCACGCGCGAGTGCGCACGTTGCGGGTGGGCCAGCAGGATCAGGATGCGGGGCATGGGCGGGGTTCGCTCTAGGCGGCGGGCGTGGCGGCGCTCTTAACATAGCAGCATTCCAATGTTCGACAGTGCACAGCCAGGGAGGGCGCAGCATGCCGGTGTACGTGGTGGCCAACCCCAAGGGTGGCGCAGGCAAGAGCACGCTGGCCACCAACCTGGCCGGCTGGCTGGCACGCCAGGGCCATGCGGTGGCGCTGGGGGATCTGGACCGGCAGCAAAGTGCGCGCCAGTGGCTGGCGCTGCGCCCAAAGCAACTGCCGCCCATCCACGCGCTGGAACTGGCCGATGGCGACGTGCTGCGCCCCCCCAAGGGCTGCACCCAACTCGTGCTCGACACCCCAGCCGGCCTGCACGGCAAGCGGCTGGACCTGGCGCTGAAGATCGCCGACCGCATCATCGTGCCGCTGCAGCCCAGCCCGTTCGACCTGGCGGCCACGCATGCCTTTCTGCAGGTGCTGGCCGGGCATAAGCGCGGCGGCAAATTGGCGGTGGCACTGGTGGCCATGCGGGTGAAGGAGCACACCCACGCCACCCAGCATCTGCATGAGTTTTTGGAAGCGGTGGCGCCGCCGCCGCTGAACGTTCCCATCACCCACCTGCGCGACACGCAGAACTACGCCCACCTGGCCGCCCGCGGCCTGACCCTGTTCGACGTGGCCCCCGGCCGGGTCGAACGCGACCTGCAGCAATGGCTGCCCCTCACCGACTGGCTGACCCCATGACCGACACCACCACCGACACCCGCGTGCACTTTCCCCACCTGGCCGCCATGCAGGCCCTGGTGGGCCAGCACCTGACCACCAGCCCCTGGGTGCTGGTGGACCAGCAGCGCATCAACCTGTTTGCCGAGGCCACCGGCGACCACCAGTGGATCCACGTCGACGTGGAACGCGCCAAGGCCGGGCCCTACGGCGCGCCGATCGCGCACGGCTTTCTCACGCTGTCACTGCTGCCCGAGCTGACGGCCACCGCGATGGTGATCGACGACGTCAAGATGAGCATCAACTACGGCCTGAACCGGGTGCGCTTCACCGGCCCGGTGCCGGCGGGCAGCCGGGTGCGGGCGGTCATCACGCTCAAGGGCTACGACGTGATCGACGGCGGCGCGCAGATGACCACCGAGGTCACCATCGAGCGCGAAGGTGCGCCCAAGCCGGTGTGCGTGGCCGAGGCCGTGTCGCGCCGCTTCACCTGATCCCGTCCTGCCACGCCGCGGAGGCTGTGCCGATGAAAGTGCTGCTGATCGACGACCACCCGCTGGTGCTGAGCGCGCTGACCGACATCATCCACAAGCTGGATGCCCGGGTCCAGGTGCGCACGGCCGACGGCCCCGACCAGGCCTTTGCGCAACTGGCGCAGGACGACGACATCGACCTGGTGCTGCTCGACCCCCTGCTGGCCGACGGCGTGGACGGCTTTGCCCTGCTGGCCGACCTGCGCCACCGCTACCCTGCGCTGCCGGTGGTGGTGATGGCGGCCAACGACCAACTGGCCGACATGGTGCGGGCGGTTGACCTGGGTGCGATGGCCTTCGTGCCCAAGCGCACGCCGATCGGCGAGTTGCATGCCGCGCTGGCGCTGGTGCTGTCGGGCGGCGTCTACATCCCGCAGGCGCTGCTGGGGCTGATGCAGCTGCAAGCGCTGCCCGCAGGTGGCAGCGCGCCGGCGGCGGCGCCCGCACCGGCGGGGTCGACCGTGCTGCAGCCCATGCCTGATCCGTCGGCGCCACCACCGACCACGTTGGCCGACCAGCCACGCCTGAGCATGGCCACGCTGGGGCTGACACCCCGGCAGACCGATGTGCTGAGCCTGCTGCTCAAGGGCCTGCCGAACAAGCTGATCGCCCGCGAGCTGAACGTGTCGGTCGACACGGTGAAGGACCACGTGGCCGCGGTGCTGCGGGCGCTGGGTGTCAGCTCGCGCACCCAGGCCGTCCTCGTCGTGAGCCGAATGGCGCAGCAACCCGGCCAACGCTGACGTCGGCGGCTGGCTCATCCGTCAGCGGCGGCAGGCCGTGGCGGGCGCGGGCGCGGGTGCAGGCGTCGTCGCCCTGGCCGAAGGGCGCCCGGGCGCCGAATTCGCGGCAGGGCGATGGCCGCCATTCATGGATGCCGCAGCGCACCTGCTGGCCCACCGTGCCCTGCAGCGCGGCGCAGCGCGGGCGGGCATGGTCGGTGCCGCGCAGGCGCCACAGGCGGCCGGTCAGCGGGTCGGCCAGGCCGTCGGGCACGCTGCCGCCTTCGCTCAGCAGTTCATCGGCGGCAAAGTCCACCCGGAAGCTGGCGCAGCAGGCGCCGCAGCGGGTGCAGGGGTTGTCGTCGGCGTGCTCAGTGCGCGCCATCGGCGGGCGGCGTGGGCGCCGTCTCGGCGGCCGCAGGCGCCCGCACCACCGTCACCGTGCGGTCGGCCTGGGCCACCACCTGCGACGACACGCTGCCCAGCAGCCGCCGCAGCTGCGAGCTGGCGCGTGCGCCCATCACGATGTGGTCGACCTGGTTGCGCTGCGAGAACTCGAGCAGCGCATCGGCCACATCGGGCGCTTCCAGCACGTGGAAGGTGAGCCGGCCTTCGTCCAGGTTCAGCGCCTTGCTGATCGGCCGCGCCCAGTGCTTCAACGCCACCAGTTGCTTCACATGGCGGCTGCGGCCGTCGGCGTCGACCAGTTCATCGACACCGATGCGGGCGATCTTCATCACGCTGACGCAGGCCAGCCGGGCGCCGGGCTCGGTCAGCACGATGCGGCGCACCGTCTCGCGCAGCTGCTGCAGCAAGGCGGTGGTGGCATGGTCGATGTCGACTGCGGCCAGGATGATCGGGCTGCGCTCCAGCTGCTCGGCCACCTTCACGCGCTCGTGCGCGGGCTCGGCACCCAGGGCGAAGAACCAGCGCTTGAAGGTCTTGATCGCGCCGTTCTTCTGCATCTTCTCGGCGCGGCGGGTCAGCGTCACCTGGCTGGGGTCCTGCAGGTCCAGCGCCAGCTGGGCGGCGGTCTGGTAGCGGCGCTCGGGGTTCACTTCCAGGCAACGCAGGATCACCTCCTGCAGCCAGGGTGGGCAATCCGGCCGCAGGCTGCGCGGCGGCACCGGGTCGATGTAAAGGCGCCGGCGCAACCCGCGCACGCTGTCGGGCGCGCCGAAGGGCCGCTCGCCGGTGGTGAAGTGGTACAGCATCACCCCCAGGGCGAACAGGTCGCTGCGCGGGTCGTTGCGCACGAACTGCACCTGCTCGGGCGACATGTAGGGCCCGGTGCCCATCGGCAGGGTGAATTCCTCGTCCAGCAGGTCGGGCAGGTGGTCGTGGCGCGACAGGCCGAAGTCGACCAGCACGGCGGTGCCGTCTTCGCGGAACATGATGTTGCTGGGCTTGATGTCCAGATGCACCAGGTTCTGTCGGTGCAGCTCGTGCACCGCGGTGGCCACGCGCGAGCCGATCTCGATCACCTCGTCCAGCGCCAGCGGCGCATCGTCCAGCCGGGGGCGCAGGCTGTGGCCGTCGATGCGCTCCATCACGATGTAGGGCTGGCGGGTGAAGTCGCCCTTGGCGATGAACTGCGGCACATGGGTGCCACGCAGCATCGGCAGGATCATCATCTCCACCTCGAACCCGACGATGGTGGCCGGGTCTTCACCGCCCTTGATGCGCGGCACCTTCATCACCAGCGGCAGGCGCGAATCGCCCTGGTGGTTGACCTCCTGCACCTTCCAGATGTGGGCCATGCCCCCCACGTGCAGCTTCTCCAGCAGTTCGAAACGGTCGACCACGGCACCCGGCTGCAGCGTGCTGGCCGGGTTGTCGCCGTTCTTCCCGTTGTAGCCCAGGCTGGTGCTGTAGAGCTTGGAGTCCATGGCGCGCTTCAGTGGCCGTCTTCCAGACGGCTGGCCAGGCGTTGCGGCAGGTTGGCCGCGCGGATCTTGACGCCGGCGGACTCGTGGTCGTAGGGCACGCGGTGGAAGGTGAGGGTGGCGGCCGCTTCGTCGAGCATGGCGTAGCAGGCGGCCGGGTTGCCGTCACGCGGCTGGCCGGCCGATCCGGGGATCACCAGCCACTGCCGATGCGGCGGCACCGGAATGGCCACGCCCGGCGTGGGCACGAAATCGCCCGCCTTGCCGGTGCCCGACAGGTTGAACAGCTTGGGCTCGTGCATGTGGCCGCAGAAGGTGTAGCGGGCCTCGGTGGCCTGCAGGCTGCGCACCGCATCGGCCCGGGCCTGGATGTAGTCCCAGCCGGCGGGCGCCCAGGCATTGGCATGCACGTAGAGCTGGTCGCCGTGCTGCTGGGTCATCGGCAGGCTGGCCAGGAAGTCGAGCTGGGCGGCATCGAGCTGGGCGCGGGTCCACTCGATCACGTGGCGCGCCTCGGGCCGCATGCCCGGTGCCGAGCCGCGCACCACCGCCTGGTCGTGGTTGCCCATCACCGCCATCGCGCCCTGGCGCACCAGGTCACGCACCTGGTCGACCACCCAGGCCGGATCGGCGCCGTAGCCGACGAAGTCGCCCAGCAGCACCCAGCGTTCTGCGCCTTCGGCGCGGGCGTGCTCCAGCACCGATTCCACCGCTTCGCGGTTGGCATGCAGGTCGCTGAGGAAGGCGGTCTTCACGGTGTGACCGGGGCCATCAGCCGATGCGGCCGAGCAGCAGGTATTCCATCAGGGCCTTCTGCACATGCATGCGGTTTTCGGCCTCTTCCCACACCACCGACTGCGGGCCGTCGATCACGTCGGCGGCCACTTCCTCGCCGCGGTGCGCGGGCAGGCAGTGCATGAACAGTGCGTCGGGCTGGGCCAGCGACATCATCTGCGCATCCACGCACCAGTCGGCAAAGGCCTTCTGGCGGGCTTCGTTCTCGGCTTCGAAGCCCATGCTGGTCCACACGTCGGTGGTGACCAGGTGCGCGCCCTCGCAGGCGGCAAACGGGCTCTTGAAGGTCTTCACGCAGCCCGGGTTGGCCACACCGCCCAGCTTGGGGTCGACCTCGTAGCCACCCGGCGTGCTGATGTGCAGGGTGAAGCCCAGGATGTCGGCCGCCTGCAGCCAGGTGTTGGCCATGTTGTTGCCGTCGCCCACCCAGGCCACCACCTTGCCGGCGATGCTGCCGCGGTGCTCGATGAAGGTGAAGATGTCGGCCAGGATCTGGCAAGGGTGGTACTCGTTGGTCAGGCCGTTGATCACCGGCACCCGGCTGTGCGCGGCAAAGCGCTCGAGCTTGGTCTGCTCGTAGGTGCGGATCATCACCAGGTCGACCATGCGGCTGATCACGCGGGCCGAATCTTCCACCGGCTCGGCCCGGCCCAGCTGGCTGTCGCCGGTGGTGAGGTGCACCACCGAGCCGCCCATCTGGTACATGCCGGCCTCGAAGCTGACCCGGGTGCGGGTGCTGGCCTTCTCGAAGATCATCGCCAGCGTGCGGTCGGTCAGCGGCTGGTAGCGCTCGTAGTTCTTGAAGCGCGTCTTGATGATGCGCGCGCGGTCGAACAGATAAGCGTATTCCTCGGCGCGCAGATCCTTGAACTGCAGGTAGTGCTTCATCAGCGAGTACCCC
>JAGOBT010000164.1 GCA_017999135.1 Burkholderiaceae bacterium | reverse complement strand
TACGGCCTGGGCGCCGAGATCGGCATCTCCACCGACAAGTTCCACGCCCGCGGCCCGGTGGGGCTGGAAGGGCTGACCAGCATGAAGTGGGTGGTGCTGGGCCAGGGCGAAGTGCGCGGCTGACAGGCTGCACCGCGGTCAGCGCGCGGCCGGCCCCTTGGCCGGCGCCTTGCCGGCGGCCTGCACGGCGTCCAGCACCGCATGCAGGCGCTCGATCTCGGCGCGGGTCTGCGCACCCACCGCCACGCCGGCCTTCTCTCGCGCGGCGATGCGGGCCAGGGCGGCGCGGCCCTGCTGTTCCAGCGCCGGTGTCCAGGCGGTGAGCACCGCCCGGGTCAGGCACGACAGCGCGTTCAGCCGGCCGATGTCGGTGAGGGTGTCGATGCGCCCGTCGTCCAGCAGGCCCAGCACCGCGCCGATGGCCTCGGGCGATGCCGACCAGCGGGATTGCAGCGCCTGCAGCGACACCATGCGCACCGCCTTGTCGGGCGCGTCCAGGTTCTGCACCAGCCGGTTCAGCTCGGCGTTGCCGGTGGGCCTGGCCAGCCACAGTTCGAACTGCTGGCGCTGCGCGCTGGTCTCGTAGCCGGGCGCGAAGCGCGGCAGCACACCGGGCAGCCCCCAACCCGCCAGGTCAGCGGCCAGCTTCTTCGCGGCGGGCTCGTCACCGGGGCGGAAGTAGCGCAGCTCGTGGCGCGACGGCACCTGGCTGACCAGCTCGGCGCCAGGGGCCTTGTAGTTGCTGCGCTCGAGCTGCCTGCGCAGCTGCTCCACCTCGGGCCGCTGGGCGGCATCGGCAAACTGCAGGTACACCAGGGGCTGCCCTTGCGCTGCCGTGGCGGGCTGCAGTAGCTGGGTCTTGGCCGGCTCGGGCCGAACCGCCGCCTGCGCGTTGGCCTGGTGTGCAGCGGTGGCCAGGGCCGGTGGCGGGGCTTGCTGGGCCTGCAGGCGCCGCAGCGCGGCCTGGCTCTGTTCGGCTTGCAGGCGGGCGGCGTCAGCCGCCTTGGCCAGCTCGGCGCTGCGCGCCGCCTGTTCCAGCGCCAGCTCCATCTGCTGGCGGGCGCTGTCGGCCTCGGCCCGCACCCGCTGGTATTGCCACCACAGCGCGCCGGCCGCCGCCAGCGCCAGCGGCAGAACCCACAGCCGCCAGCGCTTGTTCAGCAGCTTCAGCAGCTCGCTCTGCTGGGCCTCGGCCTCGGCCTGCAGCGCGGCGCGCTGGCGTTCGGCCTCGGCCTCCTGCTCGGCCTGCAGGCGCGCCTGCTCGGCCGCCAGCACCGCCGCATGCACCGACTGGCTCAGCCGCAGGAACTGCATCGCCACGTCGAACCCGGGCCGGTAGCGCTCGGCCCACGCGGCGTTGGGCTGCTGGCGCTCGACCCAGGCCGTGACCAACTGCAGCTCGGGCTGCACCAGCAGCACCGCCTGGCCGGCGCGGTGCAGCTCGGCCGTCTCGGCCAGGCGGCGGTAGATGCGCGCCGATTCGGCCTCTTCGTCCACCCAGCCGCGCAGGGCGCCCCACACCCGCATCAGGCTCTCATGCGAGATGTCGACCACCGTGTCGGGCCCCAGCGGCACACCGTGCGGCGGCATCAGGAAGGCGCGTTCGGGGTCGCGGAACGGCGCCATCACCGCGGCCAGCGCGTCGATGCCGGCGCCGGTGATGGCGCGCAGCGTGTCCATCCGGGTCGGGCGGCGGGTGCCGCGGGCGTCGGTGCCGCGGTCGGTGATGGCACGGAACAGCGACTCGCACAGGGCCTGCTGGCGGCCGGGCTGCAGCTGGGCCAGGGCCTCGTCGGCATGCTGGTCCAGCGCGGCGGCCATGCCGCCCACGGCGTCGTAGTGCCCGGCCTGCAGCGGGCCCTGGCCGCCGGCATCGCGCCAGCGGGCCCAGGTGCGGTTCAGCGCATGCTGCAGGATCGACAGCTGGTCGGGGTTGTCGCCCACCTCGTTGACCAGGCGGGTCAGTAGCACCGGGTCGATGCTGGCGCCACACACGCCCACGGGGCCGGCAATTGCCGCGCGGCGCTGCGCGCGCCCCATGCGCGGCACCAGATACTGGCCGCGGTTGATGGCCTCGGGCAGGCCGTCGAATCGCGCGCACTCGCCGAGGAAATCCGACCGCATGGTGATCACCACGAACACCGGCAGCGCGGCTGCGGCGGGCTGGTTGGCCGCCTCCAGCAGCAGGTTGACGAAGGCGGTGGCGGCTTCGCCACCGGCATCGCCGCCCAGGGCGCGGTAGCGGAACAGCTCTTCGAACTGGTCGACCACCACCAGCAGGTTGGGCCGGTCGGTCAGCAGCGGCTGGGCCTCGCGGTAGGCCTCCAGCAGACCGCGCTTGCCCATCTGCAAGGTGGCTTCCACCAGCTCGACGGGGCGGAAGCCGGTGTCGTCTTCCGGCGGCTGGGGCAGCACCTGGGGCTGGGCCAGCGCCTCGGCCAGCGCGGCCATCGGTCGGTTGCCCGGCCGGCAGGTGGCCACGCGCCAGCCGCTGCCGGTGCGTGCCAGCAGGCCGCGGTGCAGCGCCGGGATCAGCCCGCAGCTGACCAGCGACGACTTGCCCGACCCCGAGCTGCCCACCACCGCCAGGAAGCCCTGCGCGCCCAGCTTGTCGACCATGCTGTCGACATGCGCCTCGCGGCCGAAGAACAGCGGCTCTTCGTCTTCGCGGAACGGCCGCAGGCCGGGGAACGGGTTGCGCGGCGGCGCGGTGGGCGTCATGCCGGCGCCCCTGGCGCAGCCGGGCCCAGTGCGGCCTGCAACGGGGCCAGCGCGGCGGCGTCCACGCCGGCCAGCAGGTCCAGCGTGGCGGGGTCGGCCAGGGCCTGCTCCAGGTCCTTGTCGGGCGTGTGCGGCGGCAGCAGCGCCAGCCAGCGCGACGGCCCGCGGCCGGCGATGGCGGCCTGCTTCTGCAGGTCACTGAGCTGGTGGAACTTCCAGGCTTCGTCGCCGGCGCCGTAGACCACCACCACCGCCCGGCTCTCGGCCACCAGCTGGGCATCGCGCTGGCGGATGTCGGCGGCGTCGCCCACGAACAGCGGCACGCTGACGGCCAGGCCCAAGGCCCGCAAGGCCTTGATCAGCGGCACTGCCGCGGGGCGGTCGGCCTCGGTCATCAGCAGATGCACCCGCGGGCCGCTGCCCCCAGTGGGCGCGGGCGGTGGCGCTGGCTGCCGCAGCGCCTGCAGCACCTGGTGCACGGCGCCCTTCAGCGCCTCGGCATCGCCGCGCAGCAGGTCGGCGCCGCGCTGTAGGCCGGCGTCGGTCTGCAGGGCGTCCAGAAAGGCCTGATGCTCTGGACGCTCACCTTGCGCGCCAGGCGCCAGCCACAGCACCCGGCGCAGGCCGCCGGCCTGCGACTGCGCCGCCGCCATGGCGTTCTGCAGCGCCACCAGCGACTGGCCGGTCGGCCCCTCGGGCACCGGCCCGGCGCTGCTGCCCACCAGGTGCACCGCCAGCGTGGCGCGCGCCAGCAGCGCGGCCAGCTCGGGCCGCAGCAGGTCTTCGCTCAGCGGCAGCTGCTGCGCCGGCAGCACGGTGTGGCCATGCAGGCGCAGGTCGGTGACGAGTTGGGCGCGCACGGCCTGCAGGTCGCGCCCGCACTCGGCCACGAACACCACCTGGCCACCGGCTGCCGGCGGCGCCGCCGGCGCATCGGCCAGCGCACGCAGGTTGTCGGCCATCTCCACCGCCAGGTCGCTCACCCGGCGCAGGAATTCCTGCCGCGCGTCGTCGCCGAAGGCGGGGTCGATCTCCACCTGGCGCTCGCCTTCGTCCTTGTAGAACGGGTGGCCCAGCGTGCGTTCAAACACCGGTGGCATGCGGTCGCCCGGGGCCAGCGGTGTCTTCAGCACCTTCACCACCCGCGTCTTGTTCTGCACCTGGGTGGCGCCGGCCGCGGCGGCAAAGCCGTCCACCTCGGCGGTGCACCAGTCTGACCGCACATAACGTGGCGACAGGATGGACACCAGCAGCGCCGCGCGCGGCAGCTGGGCGCGGATCTCGTCGCCGAACACATCGTCGCCGCGCAGCTTGTCGTCGCGCCACAGGCGGGCGGGCTCGCCCAGGCGCTGACTCAGCCGCGTCTTCAGCACCGCATGGAAGCGGCTCACCCAGCCCGGCTGGCCGGGCTCGAGCGGCTCGTTGTCGATGTGGGCGTAGCTGATGAAGGCGTGCAGGTCGTAGGGCATGGCGTGGGTGTGCGTGCCAACGGCCACCGGGGCCGGCCGGCGGGATCATGCGCCCGCCGGGCTGCGCAGCGCCATCGGTATCTCCACAGGCCGGCGCACAGGACGCCGCCGCCGGGGCAGTGCGCTGCTGCGGCACACTCGCGCCATCTGCACCGCCGCCTGCCCATGACCGCCGCCCCGACCGACCCCCGCCATGCCCTGGTGCTGTTCTCCGGCGGCCAGGACTCCACCGCCTGCCTGGCCTGGGCGCTGAACCGCTACGCCCGGGTCGAGACCATCGGCTTCGACTACGGCCAGCGCCACCGCATCGAGCTGGATTGCCGCCATGTGGTGCGCACCGCGTTGGCCGCGCAGTGTCCGCATTGGGCGGCACGGCTGGGCGACGACCACCTGCTGGACCTGCGCCTGCTGGGCCAGATCAGCGACACCGCGTTGACCAGTGATCGCGCCATCGCGTTTGCCGCCAACGGCCTGCCCAACACCTTCGTGCCGGGGCGCAACCTGCTGTTCTTCAACTTTGCCGCGGCAGTGGCCTGGCGGCGCGGCGCCAGCGTGCTGGTGGGCGGCATGTGCGAGACCGACTACTCCGGCTACCCTGATTGCCGCGACAACACGCTCAAGGCCCTGCAGGTGGCACTCAGCCTGGGGCTGGACGGGCCGATGGTGCTGGAGACGCCGCTGATGTGGCTCAGCAAGGCCCAGACCTGGGCGCTGACCGACCGTCTGGGTGGCGCGGCGCTGAATGCGCTGATCGTCGAGCACACCCACACCTGCTACCTGGGCGAGCGCGGCACCCGCCACGCCTGGGGCCATGGCTGCGGCCAGTGCCCGGCCTGCCAGTTGCGGCGCAGCGGCTTCGAGGCCTGGCAGGCCCAGGGCGGCGCGCCATGATCGACGCCTGGATCTGGTGGACGGGCCTGCTGGCCGTGCTGGGGCTGTGGGTGCTGGGCGCCTACAACCGCACCACGGCGCTGAAGGCGGCGGTGCTGGCCGGCTGGGCCACGCTGGACGCCCCGTTGAAGGACCGGGCCCAGGCGGTGGCCGCGCTGCTGCAGGCCACCGCCGAGCCCTTGGCCGGCGAAGCCGCCGCGCGGGACGCGGTGGCCCAGGCATTGGCCCAGACCCTGGCCGCGGCCGACGTGGTTCGGCGCGCGCCGGCCAGCGCCGACCCGGTGGCCGACCTGGGCAAGGCTGACGCGGTGCTGGCCGCGGTGCTGGTGCGCCTGGTGGCGCTGGTCGAGCAGCAGCCGGCATTGCTGATCGACCCCGCGGTGGCCGAGCCGCTGCAGGTGCTGAAGGCCGTACCCGCCCGCCTGGCCTTCGCCCGCCAGGTGTTCAACGACGCCGGGGCGGCCTACAACGCGGCCACCACCCAGTTTCCGACGCGGCTGCTGGGGTCGCTGCTGCGGTTCGGGCGGGCAGGGCGGTTCTAGCGGGGCGTGGGGCTGCGGGCTGCCACCGCACCCACGGTCCGGCTTGCAGGCCGGATGGCAGTGGACTGCCATCGCACCCACGGTCCGGCTTGCAGGCCGGACCGCTTCGCGGGGGACGACAGGCCGCAGGGCCTGTCGTCTCTATCCCCGCTCAGCCATGACCGATGCGGTGGCCACCAGTTCGTCGAACAGTGCCAGCGACACCGCGCCCGACACCGCATACGGGTCGAGCTCGGCAGTGGCCGAGTACTTCAGCAGCAGCGCCGGGTTCAGCCGGGCCATGTTCACCTGGCCCATGGCCCAGCCGGCAAACCGGCGTTCGCCGATTTCCTCGTAGCTGAGCAGCACCACGTCGGTGTGGCGCGGGTCGGCGGCAATCTTCAGGTACAGCTGGTTCACTGCGGCGCGGCCGCCTTCCAGCGCCTGGATGAAGATGCCGTCGGAGTAGCACAGCACCCCGGTGACACCGCTGACCGGGTTGTTGGTCTTGCTCTGGCGCAGGATGGCCAGCAGCGCGTCCTGGTCCACATGGGCCGCAGCCCGGCTTGCATACAGCAGTCGTACCAGCATGTTCATGTCCCTGCTTCGGTCAGCGTTCAAGAGGCGTTCTTCTTCGACAGCAGCGACAGGAATTCGCGCCGCAGGTTGGGGTCTTTCAGGAAGGCGCCGCGCATCACGCTGTTGGTCATGGCGGTGTCGTCGTCCTTCACGCCGCGCCAGTGCATGCAGAAGTGGTCGGCCTCCATCACGATGGCCATGCCGTCGGGCTTCACGCGTTCCTGCAGCGCATCGGCCAGCATCACCACCGCCTCTTCCTGGATCTGCGGGCGGCTCATCACCCATTCACACACCCGGGCGTACTTGCTCAGGCCGATCAGGTTGGAATGCTCGTTGGGCAGCACGCCGATCCACACCCGGCCCAGGATGGGGCACAGGTGGTGGCTGCAGGCGCTGCGCACGGTGATCGGGCCGACGATCATCAGCTCGTTCAGGCGCGAGAAATTCGGGAATTCAGTCACCGCCGGCATTGGCACATAGCGGCCGCGGAACACCTCTTCCACGAACATCTTGGCCACGCGCTTGGCGGTCTCGTTGGTGTTGTGGTCGCTGTCGGTGTCGATCACCAGCGCGCGCAGCACCTGCTGCATGTGCTGCTGCACCTCGGCCTTCAACTCGGTGAGCTCGCCCTCGCGGATGTGCTCGGCGATGTTGTCGTTGGCGTGGTAGCGGCGGCCGGCGCCCACCAGGCGGTAGCGGATGCGCTCGCTGGCGCTGAGCCGCGCCAGTTCTTCTTCGCTGCGAAAGATGGGGTCGTGGTCCGGCATGGGCGGTTGTGGTGTCTCCAGGGCCTGCCATTGTGCGGGTTGCGCGAGGGCTGCGCCGGGCCGGGGGATAGACTGACCTGATGCATGCACCCGCCAC
>JAGOBT010000163.1 GCA_017999135.1 Burkholderiaceae bacterium | reverse complement strand
CGCATTTGCCGAACTGCTGAGCGAACGCCTGACCCGCCCGCTGATCGAGAAGGCCATGGCCGAGCGCCCTGGCAGCACCCCCACGTCCTACGAACTCTGAGCACCATGACCACCGCCGTTCCCACCGACACCCCGGCCGTCCACCGTACGCCGCTGCCGCCCAGCCGCCTGCCCAAGGTGGGCACCACCATCTTCACCGTGATGTCGGCCCTGGCGGCCGAGCGCGGCGCCGTCAACCTGGGCCAGGGCTTCCCTGATTTCGAAGGCGATCCGGCGCTGCTGGACGCCGTGGGCCAGGCCATGCGCGACGGGCTGAACCAGTACCCGCCGATGGCCGGCGTGCCGGCACTGCGCGAGGCGGTGTCACGCAAGATCGACGCCCTGTACGGCCGCCACTACGACGCCAACACCGAGATCACCATCACCGCCGGCGCCACCCAGGCCATCATCACCGCCATCCTGGCGGTGGTGAGCCCGGGCGACGAGGTGATCGTGCTCGAGCCCAACTACGACAGCTACGTGCCCAACATCGAGCTGGCCGGCGGCACGGTGGTGCGGGTGGCACTGCAGGCCGGCAGCTTCCGGCCCGATTTCGACGCCATCGCCGCGGCCGTCACGCCGCGCACCCGCGCCATCCTGGTCAATTCGCCGCACAACCCCAGCGCCACCATCTGGCGCCGGGCCGATTTCGACCGGCTGGCGGAGATCTTGCGCCCCACCGACGCGCTGCTGATCAGCGACGAGGTCTACGAGCACATGGTGTACGACGGCGAGCCGCACGCCAGCGCCAGCGCCCACCCCGAGCTGGCGGCGCGCGCCTTCGTCGTCAGCAGCTTCGGCAAGACCTTCCATGTCACCGGCTGGAAGATCGGCACCGTGGCCGCGCCGGCGCCGCTGACGGCCGAATTCCGCAAGGTGCACCAGTTCAACGTCTTCACCGTCAACACGCCGATGCAGCACGGCCTGGCCCGCTACCTGGCCAACCCGGCGCCCTATCTGGACCTGCCGTCGTTCTACCAGCGCAAGCGTGATCTCTTCCGCGCCGGCCTGGCGGGCACCCGCTTCCAGCTGCTGCCCAGTGAAGGCAGCTACTTCCAGGTGGTCGACTACAGCGCCATCAGCCCCCTGCCGGAAGGCGAGTTCTGCCAGTGGCTGACCACCGAGATCGGCGTGGCCGCGATCCCGCTGTCGGCGTTCTACGACGACGGCCGCAACCAGGGCCTGGCGCGCTTCTGCTACGCCAAGAAAGACGAGACGCTGCAGGCGGCGCTGGCACGCCTGGCGCGGCTGTAGGGCTGCCGGTCAGCGGCGTGACGGCAGCGGTGTCGGGTCGCTGTCGGTCTCGTCCAGCCCGCCCAGATCAGACAGGCGCTTGTCGCGCCGCATGTCGATGTCGGTGAAGGCGGCCGGGCGGGTGAACTCACGCGGCGCCGGCGCGTGCTCGCTCAGGTCCAGATCGAGCTGGATGGTGCGGCGCAGGGGCGGCGACGCCTGGGCGTGTGCATCGCCGGCGCCACCGCGCACCTGCGCCGCCCGGCTGAACACCCAGTCGGCCAGCATGGCCTGCGCGTTCGACCGTTCATTCATGTGGGGGCGCGGGGACGTGATGTCCAGCGGCTCGTCGTCCAGCGGCAGCAGCAGGTCGACAGTGCCAACCGCGGCCACCGGCAACTCTTCCGGCTCCACATTCAGCACAGAAGGCGTCGTCACGGGCGCTGCTGGGCGGGCGGCGGCCACCGGCGTGGCCGGCATGTCACGCACCAGCGCATGCAGCATCAGCAGGTCGCGGTACGCGGGCATGTCCAGCGGTTCCAGATCGGCGCGGCGCAGCATCAGGCCTTCCATCTCGGCCACCGCACGGATCGGCTGGGGCCAGGCGCGCTGAAGGCGTTGCAGCACATCGCCATAGTCTTCCAGGCTGCGGCCGCCGGCCAGGTCGCCCGACCAATCGGGCGCCAGCGCATTGAAGCGCTGGTTGAACCGCTCGCGGGTGCGTTCGTAGGCCTCTTCGTCGCCTTGCTGGCGGTAGATCTCCAGCAGCTTGAAGTAGGGCAGCGCATTGGTGCCGCCGCTGCTGCGCACATGGCCCAGCAGCAGATCGATGGCCGACTGCGCCTGGCCCAGCGCCAGGAAGAAGTCGACCTGCTGCTCCAGGTCCAGCAGTTCTTCCACCGACACCGGCCGCGGCGGCACGCCCGTGCCCATGGAGAAGTCACGCGCAGCCGAGGACAAGCTGACGCCCGCAGCGTCGCGCTGCAACGGCACGCGGCGCGCCTGCGCCACGGTCAGATCCGCAGGCGCTGCAGGCGGTGGGGGCATGGACAACACCGGCCGATCCGCGGCGCGGGGCGCCAGGCCGTCCGGCATGGCCGCAGCCACCAGCGCAGCCATGTCCAGCGCCGCCGGATCATCGTCAGGCGCTGGCTCGGCGGCCGGCGGCTGGGGTGCCTGCACCTGGTGGCGCTGCAGCCGCCACACGCGCCAACCCAGCCAGCCGGCCAGGCCTGCCAAGCCAATCACCGCCACCGACAGCCAGGGCAGCCACGCATTGGCGGCCTCGGCCTGCGCCAGCCGTTCACGCTGCACGGCCAGCAGTTCCTGCTGGCGCCGGGCCTCGGCCAGCACAGTCTGCACCTGCTGATCCAGCGCACGGATGTCGTCGGCCCGCGCCTGGCCGGTGGCGGCGCGCTCAGGCGCCGGCGCATCGGCCGGCACCTGGGCGTGGGCCGCGCTGCACAGCGCCAGCACAGCCACGGCCATGACAGTCTGGAGGCGCAGGCGGTTCGCTGTGCGTGGGGGAGCAGGTGCCAAGCGGAGAGGCATCGAAAAGGGCTGTTTTGACTCTAGCACGCAGGTCTTGGGCTCAGCACTGCAGAAACCCGCCGGATTTCTCGCCAGCACGCGGCACATCATGGGCCTGGCATGGCGCACGTTGACGCCCGCCCGCCAACGCGCAGCCAGACCAGCCCGCAGACACGGTGCTGCAAAGCGCGTGCATCGCCCTGCACCAAGGCATGCGGGCCAAGGCGTCAGGACGCTGTGAGCTGAACGACAATAGGCCGGCTAGGCTGGTGCGGTTGTCGCACCTGGGACACGACATGAACACCCCGGTTCTCACCATCGAAGAGCGTCAAAACATCGAGTCCGGTGCTTGGTTCTCGAAGCTCTCGCAGCCGTTGCGCCACGCCATCCTGTCCCGGGCGTATGTGCGCCGGCTCAGCGACGGCGGCCCGCTGGCGTCACGCGGCACGCCGGCCGAAGAGTGGTGTGGCGTGGCCCGCGGCGCGGTGCGGGTGTCGCTGGTGTCGCTGTCGGGCAAGCAGGTCACGCTCACCTACTGCGAGCCAGGCGTGTGGTTCGGCGACATCGCACTGTTCGACGGCCTGCCCCGCACCCACGATGCCGATGCCCATGGCGAAACCACGCTGCTGTGCGTGCGCAAGGCCGACTTCAAGGAGCTGCTGTCGCAACACTCGGAGCTGTACGACGCGCTGCTGCGCCTGAACTGCCGCCGCCTGCGGCTGATGTTCAACCAGTTCGAGGACCTGAACACCAAGCCGCTGTCGGCCCGACTGGCCAAGCAGATCATCATGCTGGCCAAGAGCTACGGCATCGAGCAGGGCGAGGAAATCCGCATCGGCCTGCAACTGGCCCAGGAAGACCTGGCGCAGCTGCTCGGTGCGTCGCGCCAGCGCGTCAACCAGGAGCTCAAGGGCTTCGAGCGCGAAGGCGCCGTGCGGGTGGAACCCACCCGTCTCGTGGTGCTGTCGCGCGACAAGCTGCTCGACATCGCCGAAGGGTGAGCAAGGACATTCCATGGAGCAATTCACAGGCAGCGGCGCTGTCGCGCAGCAGCATGCCTTCGACACCGACGCACTCGCACGCTGGCTCAGCGCCAGCTTGCCGGGCTTCGCTGGCCCGCTGACGGTCGAGCAGTTCAAGGGCGGGCAGTCGAACCCGACCTTCAAGCTGATCACGCCCGGGCGCCAGTACGTGATGCGGTCCAAGCCCGGGCCGCTGGCCAAGCTGCTGCCGTCGGCCCACGCCATCGAGCGTGAGTTCCGCGTGATGGACGCGCTGGCCCTCAGCGGCGTGCCGGTGGCGCGCATGCATGTGCTGTGTGACGACGAATCCGTCATCGGCCGGGCCTTCTACGTGATGGACTTCGTCGACGGCCGGGTGTTCTGGGAACAGTCGTTGCCGGGCCTGCAGCATGGCGAGCGCGCCGCCGTGTACGACGAGATGAACCGGGTGCTGGCGGCACTGCACAACGTCGAGGTCAAGGCGGTGGGCCTGTCGGACTTCGGCCGACCGGGCAACTACTTCGGCCGCCAGATCAAGCGCTGGAGCCAGCAATACCAGGCGTCCATCACCGAGCCCATCCCGGAGATGGACAGGTTGATCGCGTGGCTGCCCGACCACCTGCCCGCCAGCGCGCTGGACGACACCCAGGTGGCCATCGTGCATGGTGACTACCGGCTCGACAACCTGATCTTCCACCCGCGGGAACCGCGCGTGGTCGCGGTGCTCGACTGGGAGCTCAGCACCATCGGCCACCCGCTGGCCGACTTCAGCTACCACTGCATGAGCTGGCACATCCAGCCCGGCGTGTTCCGCGGCATTGCCGGTCTCGACCTGGCGGCGCTGGGCATCCCGGCCGAGCGCGACTACGTGCGGCGCTACTGTGAGCGCACCGGCCGCGGCGAGCCCGACGCGCTGCTGGCCGACTGGAACTTCTACCTGGCCTACAACCTGTTCCGCCTGGCCGCCATCACCCAAGGCATTGCCAAGCGGGTGGTCGACGGCACGGCCGCCAGCGCGCAGGCGCGCGCCACGGGCGCGGCCACAAGGCCGCTGGCCGAGCTGGGCTGGGCCTTCGCCAGCCGCGCCTGAGCCGCAGCGCTCAGAGCCCGATGTCGGGCAACCGGCTGGTGGGCAGCTCGCTCTGGGCCCAGGCGCTGGGCTGGGTGGTCAGGCCACCACCGGCCTGGTCGCGCCATTCGGTGCCCAGGCGCCTGGCCTCGCGCAGCGCGTGCTCGAACACCGAGAACCACTGCGCCAGCTGACGGGCGTCGGGTTGCGGCATGGTCGTGCGCAGCATCAGGCGCCCGCGGCCGATGGTCAGCACCACGGGGTCGCCGGGCGCAGCCAGCTCGCTGGTGGCAGCCAGGGCGTCATTGAGCGGGCTCTGCAGCCACTGCGCCATCCAGGCCTCGATGCTGCAGACCGCACCGTAACGCTCCTTCAGGCGGCCCAGGTGCTGCGCGCTGGTCTTGGGAAACATCACCAGCCAGCGCATTTCGGCCGGGGTGTCGGTCTCGATGCGCGTCTGCACGTCGTCGACATAACGCTCGTAGACGGCTCTTTCCATCGATTCCATGAGCTGGCGGTTCAGCACCATGGCCATCAGCTCCTTCGGCAGGTCCAGCTCGGCCATCAGACGCAGTTCCATGCCGGGCACATAATCGCGCTGCGGCGCGCCCCACTCGATGCGCCAGGCTTGCTGGCCCAGCCGGCCGTCGATCACGCAGCCTTCCGCGTCGCGCACCTTGCGCCAGTCATGGCCATGCTCGTCCGCCCACTGGCGCAGCGCGGTCGGATCCACCTGCCCGGACCTGCCCGAGAGCAGCCGGCGCAATGTCTTCAGCATGGTCGGTGGCATGTGGCAACCATGGTCGTTGCCTTGCAGAGGTGATGGGTGCCCAAAGTGTATGCCTGGGGCCCGCCGGACTGGCGGCCGCGCCCGGGCCCCGGCGCCACGCAGGCCGGGCCAGTGTGCGATACCTGTCGTCTCGTGGCGCCGTTGTGTGGCGGAGGCGCACCATGCCGGCTGCCTTTGCCGCATGCGTCGGCTGCCGTGGGGATGGACTTTGCGCCATGTGCGTGACAATGCGCCAACCTGCCGCCCCCAGCCTCCATGAGCAGTCCACCGCCTGACACACCCCGGCCGAACGCTGCCACGTCGACCGCCGGCGCCGCCTGGGAGGCCACCCAGGTGATGCCGCGGCCCAGCCCAGGGCGGGGCAATGCACTGCCGACCGGCGCACATCTGGCCGAATTCGAACTGTTGCGCGTGCTGGGCGAAGGTGGCTTCGGCATCGTCTATCTGGCGCACGACCATTCGCTGCAGCGCCGGGTGGCGATCAAGGAATACATGCCCTCGTCACTGGCGATGCGCTCGGGGCCGCTGGACGTGGTGGTCACGGCCGACAAGAATCAGGCGGTGTTCGATGCCGGTCTCGACAGCTTCATCAACGAAGCACGGCTGCTGGCGCAGTTCGACCATCCATCGCTGCTGAAGGTCTACCGCTTCTGGCGCGCCAACGGCACGGCCTACATGGTGATGCCCTTCTACGAGGGCCACACGCTGAAGGAAACCCTGCGCCAGATGGGCAACCCGCCCGACGAACGCTGGCTGACGGCACTGCTGGCCTCGCTGACCGAGGCGCTGGCCGTGATCCACGCCGAGCATTGCCTGCACCGCGACATCGCGCCCGACAACGTGCTGCTGCTGGCCGACAGCGGCCGGCCCCTGCTGCTGGACTTCGGCGCCGCACGCCAGGTCATCGGCGACGCCACCCAGGCGCTCACGGCCATCCTCAAGCCGGGCTATGCGCCGGTCGAGCAATACGCGGAAGTGCCGTCGCTCAAGCAGGGCCCCTGGACCGACATCTATGCGCTGTGCGCGGTGGTCTATGCCGCCATCATGGGGAGCAAGCCACCGGTGTCGGTGGCCCGCACCGTGGCCGACAGCTGCGTGCCGCTGGTGCAGGCGGCCGCAGGCCGCTACTCCGAGCGCTTCCTGCAGGCGATCGACGCCGGCCTGCGCGTGCGGCCCGACGGGCGGCCGCAGTCGGTGCAGGCATTCCGGCAGGCGCTGGGCATCAACGATCTGCCAGCCGGCGCGGTGCCCATGCCCACGCTGCCAACGCCCGCCGGGCAGGCGGCCAGCGGCGCCGCCTTGTCGTCCGCAGCGCCCACGGCACCAGCGCGGCCGCTGCCCATGCCACAGGCCGGCGGCATGTCGCGCACCACGGCGATGGCCGCTGCG
>JAGOBT010000004.1 GCA_017999135.1 Burkholderiaceae bacterium | reverse complement strand
CCGCCGTGGGCCTGTGCGCATTGGCCCTGCGCCGGGCGCTGGCCTGACGCCTGGCGGAACCACTGCCGCCGTTGGTGACTCCACCCCTGCACACGATGCCGATTCCCCGCCGCCGCTTCCTCTCCACCCTGGCTGCCAGCAGCCTGGCCACGCCCTGGGCGCAGGCCCAGTTCCGCGTCGAGATCGCCGGCGTGGGCGCCACCCAGTTGCCGCTGGCGCTGACCCGCTTCCGCGACGAAGACCGCAGCGGCGTGGCCCTGTCGGCGGTGCTGCGCGCCGACCTGGAACGCAGCGGCCTGTTCCGCATCGTCGAATCCAGTGGCGCGCTCGATGAACGCAGCCAGCCGCAGTGGGCCGACTGGCGTGGCCGCGGCGCCGACAGCCTGGTGGCCGGCTCGGTCACCCGCCTGGCCGACGGCCGCTTCGACGTGCGCTTCAAGCTGTGGGACGTGGTCAAGGCCGAAGAGCGCACCGGCCAGAGCCTGGTGGTGGCCGCGGCCGACCTGCGCCTGGCCGCCCACAAGATCGCCGACCTGGTGCAAGAGGCACTGACCGGCGAGCGCGGTGTCAATGCCACCCGCATCGCCTATGTCACCCGCGCGGCCAACCGCTACACCCTGCGCATCACCGACGCCGACGGCGAAGGCGGTCAGGTGGCCCTGGCCAGCCCGCAGCCCATCATCAGCCCGGCCTGGTCGCCGGATGGCCGGCGCCTGGCCTACGTGTCGTTCTACACCGGCAAGGCGGTGGTGATGGTGCAGGACGTCAGCAGTGGCGAGTACCGCGCCGTGGCCAGCTTCAAGGGCAGCAACAGTGCACCGGCCTGGTCGCCCGACGGCCGCAAGCTGGCCGTCACGCTGTCACGCGACGGGCCGTCGCAGCTGTACCTTCTGGATCTGCAAGGCGACAGCCTGCGCCGGCTGACACAGAGCAGCGCCATCGACACCGAGGCCAACTTCGCGCCCGACGGCCAGAGCCTGTACTTCGTCAGCGACCGGGGCGGCGGCCCGCAGGTCTACCGCATGCCGGTCGATGGCGGCGGGCCGGCCACCAGTGCCGAGCGCATCACCTTCAATGGCGCCTACAACATCAGCCCGGCCATCAGCCCCGACGGCCGCCACCTGGCCTACGTGGCCCGTGGCAGCGGCTTCCGGGTGATGGTGCAGCCGCTGGACGGCAGCGGGCCGGCGGTGTCGGTCACCGACACCAATGACGACGAAAGCCCCAGCTTTGCGCCCAACGGCCGGCTGATCATGTATGCCACCCGCAGCCAGGGCCGCGACGTGCTGATGACCACCACGCTGGACGGCCGCATCCGCACCCGGCTGCTGTCGTCGGGGCTGGACGTGCGCGAGCCGGCCTGGGGGCCATTCGGCCGATGATCCCCTGCGCGGACATGGGCGATGATGGTGGTTGTGAGCGGCCCTCGGGCCGGTGTTCCGGTGGCTTGGTCCACTGCTGACTTTGGAGAGACGACGATGATGCGTTTGCGCATGGGTGCCCTGGCACCGCTGGCGGCTGCACTGCTGCTGGCGGGTTGCGGTTCAACGGTCAAGCTCGACGAAACGCCGGTGGAATCACGCACGCCCACGGCGGTGGGCGGCCAGACGGGCGGCACCGGCAATGCCGCCAGTGCCACCGGTGGCACCGGCACGCCGGCACCGCAATCCCAGGTGGCCACGGTCAGCCTGCCCGGTGCGGCGGGCGTGGGCAATGCCGCGGCGGGCACGGCGCTGGGCCGGGTGGTGTATTTCGATTTCGACAGCTTCGTGGTGAAGGACGAGTTCCGCGGCCTCATCGATGCACACGCCAAGGTGCTGGCGGCGCAGCGCGGCAAGCGCCTGCTGATCGAAGGCCACACCGACGACCGCGGCGGCCGCGAATACAACCTGGCGCTGGGCCAGAAGCGTGCGCAGGCGGTGGCCAAGTCGCTGGCCTTGCTGGGCGTGCAGGAATCGCAACTCGAGGCGGTCAGCTTCGGCAAGGAGCGCCCCGTCGTCGAAGGCCAGGACGAAGCGGCTTGGGCCCGCAACCGGCGCGCCGAACTGAAGGACCGGTGAACGTGTCCCCCGCCCGAAGCGCCTTCGGCGCTCCCCCCCAGGGGGTCGCCGCCAGCGGCCCGGCAAAGCCGGTTCCGCGGCGGCTGCTGGGCCGCTGGCAGCCGTTGGCTGCCGCGGCCGGTGTGGCCTTGGCTTGTGGCGGCGCCCACGCCGGGCTGTTCGATGATGAAGAGGCGCGCAAGGCCATCCTCGACCTGCGGGCCCGCATCCAGGCCAGCGACGAGAACGCCCAGTCCAAGCTGGCCGACCAGGCCAAGGCCCAGGCTGCGCTGCTGGAGCAGGTGACGGCGCTGCGCCGCAGCGTGCTGGAACTCAATGCCCAGCTCGAAGCCCAGCGGGCCGAGAACGCCAAGTTGCGCGGCACCCAGGAGCAGCTGGCGCGCGACCTGGCCGATCTGCAGAAGCTCACGCGTGACGTGTCCAAGAGCCTGGACGACCGCTTGCGCAACCTCGAGCCGCAGAAGGTCACGCTCGATGGCAAGGAGTTCAGCGCCGAGCCCGACGAGCGCCGCGCGCATGACGCCGCCATGGCCGCCCTGCGCAGTGGCGACTTCGACAAGGCCGCCAGCGCGCTGGCCGCCTTTGTGCAGCGCCATCCCAGCAGCGGCTATGTCGATTCGGTGCGCTTCTGGCTCGGCAACGCGCTGTACGGCCAGAAGAACTACAAGGAGGCGATCAGTGTCTTCCGCGCCATGGTGACCGCCGCCCCCACGCACCCGCGCACGCCCGAGGCGCTGCTGGCGGTGGCCAACTGCCAGATCGAGATGAAGGACATGCGCGGCGCCCGCAAAACGCTGGACGACCTCATCAAGGCCCACCCGGCCAGCGAGGCCGCCGCCGCAGGCAAGGAGCGCCTGGGCACGCTGAAGGGCTGATGTTGCAGCCACTGGATGCCGACGCCGACCTGGAGCGCCGCTTCGGCGGCTTGCGCCGGCTGTACGGTGCTGTCGGCTACGAGGCGGTGCGGGCCGCTCGCATCGCCGTCGTCGGGCTGGGCGGCGTAGGCGCGTGGGCGGTGGAGGCACTGGCCCGCAGCGGCGTGGCCCGCCTGGTGCTGGTCGACCTGGACCACGTGGCCGAATCCAACATCAACCGGCAGATCCAGGCGCTGGGCAGCACGCTGGGCATGGCCAAGGCCGAGGCGCTGCGCCAGCGCATTGCCGACATCCACCCCGGTTGCGAAGTGCTGTGCGTGGAAGACTTCGCCAGCGCCGACAACTGGCCGCAGCTGCTGCCCGCGCCGGTGGACTTGTTGATCGACGCCTGCGACCAGGGCGCGGCCAAGCTGGCGCTGGCAGCGTGGGCGCTGCAGACCGGCACGCCGCTGGTGTGCGTGGGTGCTGCGGGCGGCAAGGTGCAGCCCCAGGCCGTGGAACTGGCCGACCTGTCAGAGGTGACCCATGACCCGCTGCTGGCCAGCCTGCGCCAGCGCCTGCGCAAGCAAGGTGCGTCGCTGACCGGGCGCCAGGCCCGCATCGGCGTGCGCTGCGTGTTCAGCCGCGAAGCCGTGGCTGCGCCGGTCAACGACGACGGCTGTGCCACCGACGGCACGCTGAACTGTGCCGGCTACGGGTCCACCGTCACCGTGACTGCCACCTTCGGCCTGGTGGCTGCCGGCGAGGCGCTGCGCCTGGTGCGGCTGCCGCGCCAGACCTGACAGCAGCCGGGTCGGGATCGCCCCGATCCCGCAAAATACATTCAGGCAAATATAATTCGCGGGCCGCCTGTCGAGACATCCATCGATGCGCGGTCAGGAGAGCGACTTCGCGGGGCCCGTTCGGGCCCCGCTTTTTTGGGTGGGCCGCGTGGCCGGCCGTGCGTGCCCGCCTATGATTTCGGCATGCCGTCCCCGACCCCCGCCCCCCAGCGCCGACCCACCCAGGCAGCGCCTGCCGTGGCCGATGTGCAGGCCGAGCCCGCCATCCGGGTGCTGCGCAAGTTCCGCTCGGTGTTCAATGCTGTCAAGACGCACTTCCAGCAGGTGGAGAAGCGGGCCGGCATCGGCGGCGCCCAGCTGTGGGCGTTGAGCGTCGTGCATGCCCAGCCCGACATCGGCGTGGGTGGCCTCGCCCGGGCCATGGACATCCACCAGACCACGGCCAGCAATCTCGTGAAGGCGATGGCCACGGCCGGCCTGCTGGTGGCCAACCGGGCCGAAGCCGACCGCCGTGCACTGTGCCTGCGGGTGACGCCCGCCGGTGCACGGGTGCTGAAGAAGGCGCCTGGCCCCGCCACGGGGGTGCTGCCCGAAGCCCTGGCGGCACTCGATGCACGCACGCTGGCCCGGCTCGACGATGACCTGGGCAAGCTGCTGGACAAGCTGAAGACCGACGCCCGCGCGGCCGGCATCCCGCTGGCTCAGATGTAGCGGCACGGCCTGCGCGCGGCCTGGCGCGGAAATGCCAGGGCTGTAAATGCAATTGTGCAAATACAATCGGGTGCCGTCTGCACCGTGCAGCCGGCTCAACCCGCCAAGCCCACGCCCACGCCCATGTCCATGCCGAGCGATGAAGCCGTCCCGCGCCCTGCCGCGTGGCGTGAGGCCGTGCGCATGGTGCGTGCCTGGCTGCATGGCGGCTGGCGCACCGCGCATGACATCGACCCCGAGTTCTGGCGCAACCTGCGGCAGGAGATCCTGGCCGGCCGGCAGTGGTTGGACCGCGCCGTGGTGCTGGCCTTTGCCGCCGCCACCGGCGCCATCGTGGTGGGCTTCACGCTGCTGGCCGAGGCGGCGATCCACGGGTTCCGGCTGATCGAGGGCTGGGGCGACCATGGTCGCTACCTGACCTTGCTGTGGACACCCGCGCTGACCGTGGCGCTGCTGTGGTGGGCCCGCCGCTTCGTTCCGGGTGCACTGGGCTCGGGCATTCCGCAGGTGGTGCGCGCGCTCGACGACGACCTGCCGCCGGCGCAGAGCGCCTGGCTGGTGTCACTGCGGGTGTCGCTGCACAAGATCGGCCTGGTGTCTGGCGGCCTGCTGGCGGGCCTGTCGATCGGCCGAGAGGGGCCCACCGTGCAGGTGGGCGCCGGGGTGATGGTCGGCGCGAGGCGCTGGCTGTCGCCGCAATCGGGCATCGACGCGCATGACCTGATGGTGGCTGGCGCCGCCGCAGGCATTGCCGCGGCCTTCAACACGCCGCTGGGCGGCATCGTCTTCGCGCTGGAGCAGCTGACCCGGCGGCGCCACATCTCGCACAGCGCGCTGGTGATCGCGGCCATCGTGCTGGCTGGCCTGGTGGCGGTGGCGGTGTTCGGCAACGCCACCTACTTCGGCCGCCTGAAGGTGCAGGCGCTGTCGTGGTCCTTGCTGCTGCCGGGGCTGGTGGTGGCCTTGGTGGCCGGCCTGGCGGGCGGGCTGTTTGCCCGGTTGATCGTGGTGTCGGTGCGCGGCCTGCCCGACCGCTTCAGCCGCTGGCGCAGCGCGTACCCGCTGCGCTTTGCCTCTGGCTGCGGCCTGGCCGTGGCGGTGATCGGCCTGGCCACGCAGGGCGCCACGGCCGGTGCCGGCTATGCGCCCACCCGTGCGCTGCTGGAAGGGCAGGGCGAGCTGCCGGGCGTCTACACGCTGCTGAAGTTCTGCGCCACCTGGATCTCGGCCTGGTCCGGCGTGCCGGCGGGCGTGTTCGCGCCGTCGCTGGCCATCGGTGCGGGCATCGGCAACGACGTGGCACTGTTCATGGGCATGGGCCGCGAGGCCGCCATCCCGCTGATCGCGATGGGCATGGCCGGCTTCCTGGCCGCCACCACCGGTGGGCCGATCACCGCCTTCATCATCGTGATGGAGATGGTGTCGGGCCAGGCCATGGTGCTGAGTCTGATGGCCTGCGCGCTGCTGTCCAGCGGCGTGGCGCGGCTGGTCACCCGGCCGATGTACCAGGAGCTGGCGGCGATGCTGCCGGTGCCGGGCGCGGCCCCGGCACGGCCCCGGCCTGACACGCCATGACGGCCGCGCCTTCCCCCCTGGTGGCCTGCGCCAGCGTGGTGATTCCGGCGCTGAACGAGGCCGCGCGCATCGCCAGCGTGGTGCGGCATGCGCTGGCCGACCCGGCCACGGCCGAGGTGATCGTCGTCGACGACAGCTCGATCGACGACACCGCGCAGCTGGCCCGCCAGGCGGGTGCCGAGGTCATCACCAGCACCATGCTGGGCAAGGGCGCCTCGATGTGCGACGGCGTCGGCGTCGCGGGTTGCGAGCTGGTGGTCTACCTCGATGGCGACCTGGCGGGGCTGCGACCCGGCATCGTGACCGACCTGTGCCGCCCGCTGGTGGAAGGCGAGGCCGACTTCGTCAAGGCGCGCTTCGGTCGCACCGGCGGGCGTGTCACTGAGCTCACGGCCAAGCCCATGCTGAAGGTGTTCTTTCCGGAACTGGCGCACTTCGCGCAGCCGCTGGGCGGCCTGGTCGCCGCGCGGGTGTCGCTGCTGAAGGCGCTGCGCTTCGAGAACGGTTATGGCGTCGACATCGGCCTGCTGATCGATGCCCACCGCGCTGGCGCGCGCCTGGCGGAGGTGGACATCGGCTCGCTGGAGAACGACAGCCAGCCTCTGCTCGACCTGACGGCCATGGCCAACGAGATCTCGCGCGTGATCTACACCCGGGCGCGGGCTGCTGGCCGCCTGCACATGGAGCAGATCGTGGCCATGTACGAGACCCAGCGCCAGGCCACGGCCACGCTGGACTACATCCTCACCCGGCGCCGCGGGCGCACCCGCCTTGTGCTGCTGGACATGGACGGCACGCTCACCCCCGAGCGCTATGTGGTCGAACTGGCTCGCGCCACCGGCCATGCGGCGGCCCTGGGCCGGCTGCTGGACGGCGGCGACGATGCCGCCACCCGCAGCGAGCGCATCGCGGCGCTGTTCAAGTTCGTGCACCAGCAGCAGTTCGAGCGGGTGGCGCAGGCGCTGCCCGTCCGGCCCGGGGTGATCGCCTGCATCAACCGGCTGCGGCGTGCCGGCTTCATGGTGGGGGTGGTCAGTGACAGCTACTTCGTGGCTGCCGAGATCCTGCGGCGCCGGGTGTTCGCCGACTTCGCGCTGGCACACACCATGCAATTCGATGCCGAGGTGTGCTCTGGCGAGGTGCGGATCAACCCGGCCTTCGTGGCGCCTGTTGGTGATGCTGGCCCCGCCATCTGCAAGAGCCATGTGATCCGCCGACTGCGCGACGACCGCAGCGAGCCCCGGCTGTCCGAATGCTGGGCGGTGGGCGACAACCTCAACGACCTGGGCATGCTGCGCGCGGCCGACCGTGCGTTTGCCATTGACCCCAAGTCGCCCCAGCTGGCGCAGGTGCCGGGCCTGACGGTGCTGTCCAGCTTCGACGACCTGCGCCTGCGTGTGCCAGACCTGCCAGTGCGGGCCTGAATGACGGCGCTGGACTGGTAGGTGATCGGCCACTTGGCCGGAAGCAGCGCGGCACATTCCGCGGCCGTGCCACCCCGATCAGGGCTGTGTCGCGCAGACCTCGGCCAGGCGCGATCGCGGCATGCGTCGATCGGTGCAGCCCAGCAGCCTGCTGAGCGGAACCGCCGCTGAAGCGGCTGCGGTCGCCAGGGGCGGCTTTGTTCGAGCCGGACAGGGGAGTCGAAGCGCCTGGATCTCCACAGACGCGCCGGCCTCAACGCGCAGTTTGGAGAGGGGCCTTTTGATCCAATCTTTTGGCCCCAACAAAAGATTGGCCGGTTGCCGGGCCGGGACCCGGCGGGCTGCATCGACGCGGCGAAGCAAAACGCAAGGCGCACCGCCAAGGCAACGACCGCAACGAGCCCCCAACCCGCCCCGGCGTCAGAGGTGCTTGCCGAAGAAGGCGAAGCTGCGGTCCCAGGCCAGTTGGGACCAGGCGGCGTCGTACTGGGTCATCGGCAGACGGCCAGGGCCCTGGGCGGTTTCGTTGGCGAAGCCGTGCTGGGCCAGGTAGCGGTAGCCGGTGAACGACACGCCGGCTTCCTTCAGCTTGGCCTCCAGCGGGTCGACGGTGGCGATGGGGAAGGGCACGTCCTGCTCGGCCCAGTGGGCGATCATCGGCGCCTTGATCTTGTTGGCGTCCACATACTCCAGCGGCGGCAGGCCGTACCACACCACGCCGGCATCGGCCTCGGGTGCCATGGTCAGGCTCAGCACGGTCAGCGCGCCGCCCATGCAGAAGCCGGTGACGCCGACCTTGGCGTGGCTGGCCTTGAGGTACTGCACCGCGCCGCGCACGTCCTGGCTGGCGGCGTCGCCGAAGTTCAGGTTGCTCATCAGGTGGTGGGCCTCTTCCGCCTCCACCGTGCTCTTGCCGCGGTACAGGTCGGGCACCAGGGCGGTGTAGCCGGCGCGGGCGATGCGGTCGGCCACGCCGCGGATCTGGTCGTTCAGGCCCCACCATTCCTGGATGACCACCACCGCGCCGGTGGCGCCGGGGCACTCGGCCAGATAGCCTTGCACGGCCTGGCCGTCGGGGCGGTTGAAGCTGATCATCGATCCCATGGGGTGCTCCTGTGATGTGGGTGTGAAGGCGATGCCAGCAGTGTAGGGACGGCCCACCCGCTGCCGTCAATCGGGCTTGCCCCACAGCCCGGCCATCGCGTCGGCGAAGCCACTGCGCAGCGCGGCCTGCCGCGCATGCCGGCCATCGGCCACCCGGCGCTGACCGGCCACCCACACCTCGCGGAAGGCCGGCGCATCGGTGGCGAACACCAGTGCGTCCAGCGCATGGCGGGGCGGCACGCCAGCCAGGCCGTCGGCCTGGGCATCCAGCACCAGCAGGTCGGCGCGTGCCCCAGGCTGCAGGCTCCAGGTGCCGACCCCGGCTGCTGCCGCGCCGCCGGCCAGGTGGCGTTGGAACAGCCGCGCTGCCGTGGCGTCCTGCCCCAGCTGCGGCGCGGCAGCCACGTTGCGCTGGCGTCGATTCAGGCGCTGGCCGTATTCCAGCAGCCTTAGTTCGGCCGGCCACTGGCGGCTGACATGGCTGTCGCTGCCCAGCGACACCGCCGCACCGCTGGCCAGCCAGCCTGGCAGGTCGACCAGGCCGTCACCCAGGTTGGCCTCGGTGCTCGGGCAGATCACCACGCCGGCGCCGGCGCTGCCCACCGCGTCGATCTCTGCCGGCGTGGCATGGGTGGCGTGCACCAGGTGCCAGCGGCAGTCGAGCTGCACGTGCTGCGCCAGCCAGTCGATCGGCCGCCGGCCGGTGGCGGCCAGGCAATCGTCGACCTCGGCGGTCTGCTCGGCGATGTGGATGTGGATCGGGCCGTCGTCGCCGGCCAGCGCCTGGGCCAGCTGCGTGATCGACGCCGGCCGCGCGGCGCGCAGCGAATGGATGGCCACGCCGGCCGTCACCAGCGCCTGGCCCGCAGCCAGCACGCCCTGGCGCAGCGCCAGCACGTCGGCTGCCGTGGTGGCAAAGCGGCGCTGGTCGTCGCGCAGCGCCGGCTGCTGGAAGCCGGCGCGCTCGTACAGCACCGGCAGCAGCGTCAGGCCGATGCCGGTGTCGGCCGCGGCCTGCATCAGTGCCTGGCACATCGTCAGCCGGTCGGCATAGGGCTGGCCATCGGGCTGCTGGTGCAGGTAGTGGAATTCACACACCTGGGTGTAGCCGCCCTGCAGCAGCTCGGCATACAGCTGGCCGGCCACGGCGCGCAGCGCGTCGGGCGATACCCGCAGTGCCACGGCGTACATGCGGTCGCGCCAGCCCCAGAAATCATCGTCTGCGCCGCTGCGGCGCTCGGCCAGGCCGGCAAAGGCGCGCTGGAAGGCATGGCTGTGGGCATTGACCAGACCCGGCAGCACCGGGCCCGGCAGCACCGTGGCCCCGGCCGGGGCGGGCACGCCGGGTTGCACCTGATGGAAACGGCCCTGCGCGTCGACGTCCAGCAGCACCTGCGCCTGCCAGCCGCTGCCCACCCAGGCCTGCGGCGCCCACAGCAGCTGCGCCACGCTCATGCCGCTGTGCCCTCGGCAAAGCCCAGCATGGCCTGCACCAGTTGCTGCAGCAGCGGCTGCACCGCGGCGGCGCGGCCGTCGTGCCAGGCGAAGGGCGGCACTTCGTCCATGTAGCAGCGCCAGGTCATCTCCAGCTGCACCGCATGCACGCCGTCGGCCGGGCGGCCGTAGAAGCGGGTGATGTGGCCGCCCTTGAAGCGGCCGTCCACCGCCACGGAGTAGTCGGCTTGCGCGGCCAGCACGCCGGACAGCGCGGTGCGCAGCGCCGGCGCGCAGCTGCTGCCGCTGGCCGTGCCCAGGTTCAGGTCGGGCAGCCGACCGTCGAACAGCCAGGGCAGTTCGCTGCGGATGCTGTGGCCGTCGAACAGCACCACCTGGCCGTGGGCCGCGCGCAGTCGGGCCAGTTCAACGGCCAGCGCGTCGTGGTAGGGGCGCCAGTAGGTGGCCACGCGCTGCGCCACCTCGGCGTCATCGGGCGCCTGGCCGGGCTGGTACAGCGGCTCGCCGGTGAAGAAGGTGGCCGGGCACAGGCCGGTGTTGTTGACGCCGGGGTACATCGGCGCGTTCTCGGGCGGGCGGTTCAGGTCGACCAGAAAACGGCTGTGGCGCGGCACCAGCATGCTCACGCCCAGCGCCCTGGCAAAGCCGTACAGCCGTTCCAGGTGCCAGTCGGTGTCTTCCACCGCCAGGGCGCGGGGCACCAGGCGCGGCCGCAGTGTGTCGGGCAGCACCGTGCCCACATGCGGCAGGCTCAGCAGCAGCGGGCGGCTGCCACGGTGCAGGGTGTAGACGGCATCGGTCATTTGGGTCCTCCGTGCTGCGCACTGCGGAATTCGCCCTTCGGGCGGCCGGGCGGGCTCATGGCAGATCCTTCAGGCAGGTCTCGATGCCGCTGCGCACCACGCGCCGGCAGGGGTTGCGGCCGAACCAGTAGGCCAGTTCACGCGGGTGGTCGACGTCCCACGCCACGAAATCGGCGGCGAAGCCGGCCGCCAGCTGGCCATGGCTGTTGCCCAGCCCCAGCGCGGTGGCCGCATGCCGGGTGACGCCATGCACCGCTTCTTCGGGCGTCAGCCGCAGCAGGGTGCAGGCCATGTTCAGCATCAGCAGCAGCGACAGCCCGGGCGACGAACCCGGGTTGTGGTCGCTGGCGATCGCCATCGGCACGCCGGCGGCACGCAGCGCGGCCACGGGCGGCAACTGGGTTTCCCGCAGGAAGTAGAACGCGCCGGGCAGCAGCACCGCCACCGTGCCGGCGGTGGCCATGGCGGCAATGCCGGCATCGTCCAGGTGCTCCAGGTGGTCGCAGCTCAGTGCGCCGTAGCCAGCCGCCAGTGCGGCGCCGTGTTGGTTGCTCAGCTGCTCGGCATGCAGCTTGACCGGCAGGCCCAGGGCACGCGCGGCGTCGAACATGCGCTGGGTCTGCGCCGGGCTGAAGGCGATGGTCTCGCAGAAGGCGTCGACGGCGTCGACCAGGCCTTCGGCGTGCAGTTGCGGCAGCCAGGCGATGGCGGCGTCCAGGTAGGCGTCGGGCTGGCCCGCATATTCGGGAGGCAGCGCATGCGCGGCCAGGCTGGTGGTGCGCACCGTCAGCGGCAAGGTCTGGCCCAGCCGGCGGGCCACCCGCAGGCAGCGCGCCTCATGCGCGGCCGACAGGCCGTAGCCCGACTTGATCTCCAGCGTGGTGACGCCCTCGGCCAGCAGCGCACGGGCACGGGGCAGGGCGCTGGCGTGCAGTTGGTCTTCCGTCGCGGCGCGGGTGGCGGCCACGGTGGACAGGATGCCGCCGCCGGCGCGGGCGATCTGTTCGTAGCTGGCGCCCTGCAGCCGCAGTTCGAACTCGGCCGCGCGGTGGCCGCCGTAGACCAGGTGGGTATGGCAGTCGACCAGGCCGGGGGTGACCAGGGCGCCGCCGAGCGACTGTTCCTGCACCGGCTGGTGCGCCAGGGCCGCCGGCAGATCCGCCGTGGCGCCCACCCAGGTGATGCGGCCGTGCTGCACCAGCAGCGCGCCGTCGTCGATCCAGCCCCAGGGGCTGCCGGGCTGCAGGGTGGCCAGTCGGGCGTCGCGCCAGAGGGTGGTGTCGGTCATCGGGGGGCGGGGGTGAAGGCCAGCCAGCAGGCGCGCTGGCCGGCTGACAGGGCGCCTGCTGGGTTGGAGAGCGTCCAGTGCTGGCGCGATGCGGCGCCCGCCAGTGCCAGCGTCCAGGCGCCAACCGGCAGCGCGGGTTGGTCGTCGATCTGCAACTGTACCGGCGTGGTGGTGAGCAGCGCGCGCAGCGGTGCCGGGTGCTGCCAGGCCTGGCCCGGCACCACCGGCAGCATGCACGCCTGGCCCGCGCCGCGCTGCAGCATCAGGTTCAGGTCACGCGTCGGGCCGTCGGTCAGCCAGCAGCCCGGGGCCTGCTCACCAGCAAACTGCAGCGGCGGGCTGTCCACATCCAGGGGCTGCAGGCCGCCGGGCAGGCCCAGCCGCACGCCGGCACCTTGCAGTACCGCAAACCAGCGGTCCACGCCGTCGAACGCCGAGAACGGGCCGTCCTGGGTGATGTCGGCCACGCTGATGCGCAGCTGCCAGGGTGCCGTGCCGCCCGGCCAGGTGAACAGCTCGCGGGTGCTGCCGCCGCCGTTGCGCCAGGGCTGGGGCGGCACGCGGTCGATGGCGATCTGCTGCAGCCAGCTCATGGGGATCCGCCCACCAGCAGCGGGAACAGCGCGTCGTCCATCGGCGCGCCGGGCGGCAGCCGGTCGGTCAGGCCGGGGAAGTCGGGCGATGTGGTCCAGCGCCGCGGCGCATGGCGGGCATCGTCGCCCAGGTAGCGCAGGCTGAACACCCGCCGCCGCTGGCCGGGCGCCACGCCGCTGGCCGCATGCAGGGCCAGCATGTGGAAGGCCACCACGTCGCCGGGTTCCAGCGCCCAGCCCAGAATGGGGAAGCCGGCGCGGTTGGCTTCGATGTCGGGCAGATCGGCCAGGCTGCCTTCGGGGAACCAGCGCGCCTCGTGTGTCATGAAGGTGCGCGGCATCAGCCAGGGCCCGCGGTGCGAGCCGGCGACGAACTCCAGCGTGCTGGGCCGCGCCACCGGGTCGGCCGGGATCCAGAAGCTGACGTTCTGCAGGCCGTCGACGTTGTAGTAGGGCTGGTCCTGGTGCCAGGGCGTCTTCTGCCGGGTGCCGGGCTCCTTGGTCAGCATGTGGTCGTGGTACAGGCGCACCGTGGTGCTCTGCATCAGCCGTGCGGCCACCTGCGGCAACGGGGAATCACACGCCAGCGCGCGGTAGTCGGCGTTGGCCTGCCAGTTGCAGAAGTCTTCGATGAAGAAGCCCGGGTCGTCGGGCTGGCTGGCGACGATGGCGCGTGGGCTGGGCGCAGCCAGGTTGGCGTCGATGCCGCGGCGCAGCACGGCCAGTTCGTCGGCGTTCAGCAAGCCACGCAGGCAGATGGCACCGTCGCGCTGCCAGGCGGCCACCAGGGCGGGTGGCGTGGCGGCTGCGGCACGCCGTGCAAGATCGGTGGTCAAGGCTGGAACTCCCCGTGCAGGCTGTAGTGCTGGCCCGGGTGCACCAGCCGGGCCAGGGTGATGGTGGCATCGCGGGTGAAGGTGCGGCGCGTCACCACCAGGCAGGCGCTGCCCGGGGCGATGGCCAGCAGGCGCGCCTCGGCGGCGGTGGCGGGCTCGGCCTCGATGCTGTACTGGGCCCGCCACAGCGCGGTGGTGTCGAACAGCACCTGCGTGGGCGTGGTGCGGGTGAAGTCGGCCTGCAGGTAGCCGGGCGAGCAGGCCGGGTTGACATAGCGGTCTTCCAGCTGCAGCGGCACGCCGTTTTCCAGGTGCACGATGACGGTGTGGAACACCTGGGCACCTGTGGTCAGGCCCAGCTGCTCTGCCAGGCGGGCGCTGGCCTTCTCGGCGCGCTGCAGCTGCACCTGCGCCTGGTGGGTGTGGCCGCGGGCCTCGATTTCCTCGTGCAGGTCGTGCAGCGTCAGCGTGCTGGCCACCCGGTGCAGGCGGGCGGCGAAGGTGCCCACGCCCTGCACCCGCTCCACCAGGCCCTCGGCCTGCAACTCGCGCAGCGCGCGGTTCACCGTCATGCGGCTGACGCCGTGGCGGGCCACCAGCTCGGCCTCACTGGGCATCAGGGCGCCGGCTGGCCACTGGCCGGCAGCCAGCCCGTCCTTCAGGGCCTGCTTGACGGCGGCATAGGGCGCCTGGCGGGTGGAAACCATGACATCGATGCTACTTGTGCTTGCTTGTCTAGACAAGTAGCATCGACCCCATTCCCGTTCCACCGACGCCCCAGGAGCCCGCCATGACCGACCTGTCCGCCGTGCAAACTGCTGTCCAGGCTTTGGCGCAGCCGCACCCGGTGCGCGCGCCGCGCGGCAGCACCCTCAGCTGCAAGAGCTGGCTGACCGAAGCCGCCTACCGCATGTTGCAGAACAACCTCGACCCCGAGGTGGCCGAGAACCCGGATGCGCTGGTGGTCTACGGCGGCATCGGCAAGGCCGCCCGCAACTGGGACTGCTACGAGGCCATTCTGGTGGCGCTGCGCGCGCTGGGCGACAACGAAACCCTGCTGGTGCAGAGCGGCAAGCCGGTGGGCGTGTTCCGCACCCATGCCGACGCGCCGCGGGTGCTGATCGCCAACAGCAACCTGGTGCCGAAGTGGGCCACCTGGGAGCACTTCTCCGAGCTCGACCGCAAGGGCCTGATGATGTACGGCCAGATGACCGCCGGCAGCTGGATCTACATCGGCAGCCAGGGGATCGTGCAGGGCACGTATGAAACCTTCGTCGAAGCGGGCGTGCAGCACTACGGCGGCAGCCTGCAGGGCCGCTGGATCCTGACGGCCGGCCTGGGCGGCATGGGCGGCGCCCAGCCGCTGGCCGCCACCTTTGCCGGCGCCTGCAGCCTGACCATCGAATGCCAGCAGAGCCGCATCGATTTCCGCCTGCGCAGCCGCTATGTCGACGAGCAGGCCACCGATCTGGACGACGCGCTGGCCCGCATCGCCCGCTACACCGCCGAGGGCAAGGCCATCAGCATCGCGCTGCTGGGCAATGCGGCCGAGGTGCTGCCCGAACTGGTGCGCCGCGGCCAAGCTGGACAAATTCGACCCGACCTGGTGACCGACCAGACCAGCGCGCACGACCTGGTCAACGGCTACCTGCCTGCCGGCTGGACAGTGGCGCAGTGGCAGGCCGCCCGCGCCGACGACAGCCAGCATGCCGCGCTGCGCCAGGCCGCGGCGCAAAGCTGCGCCACCCATGTGCAGGCGATGCTGGCCTTCCAGTCCATGGGCGTGCCCACGGTCGACTACGGCAACAACATCCGCCAGGTGGCGTTCGACGCCGGTGTCGCCAACGCCTTCGACTTCCCTGGCTTCGTGCCCGCCTACGTGCGGCCGCTGTTCTGCCGCGGCAAGGGGCCGTTCCGCTGGGTGGCGCTGTCGGGCGACCCGGACGACATCCGCAAGACCGACGCCAAGATGAAGGAGCTGTTCCCGGAAGACGCCCATCTGCACCGCTGGCTGGACATGGCCGGCGAGCGCATCGCCTTCCAGGGCCTGCCGGCGCGCATCTGCTGGATCGGCTTGGGCGAGCGCCACCGTGCCGGCCTGGCCTTCAATGAGATGGTGAAGAACGGCGAGCTGAAGGCGCCCATCGTCATCGGCCGCGACCACCTGGATTCCGGCAGCGTGGCCAGCCCCAACCGCGAGACGGAGAGCATGCTGGACGGCAGCGATGCGGTGAGCGACTGGCCGCTGCTGAATGCCCTGCTGAACACCGCCGGCGGCGCCACCTGGGTCAGCCTGCACCATGGCGGCGGCGTGGGCATGGGCTACAGCCAGCACAGCGGCGTGGTGATCGTCTGCGACGGTACCGATGCAGCCGCGAAGCGCATCGAGCGCGTGCTGTGGAACGACCCCGCCACCGGCGTGATGCGCCATGCCGACGCTGGTTATGCCGAAGCCGTGGCCTGTGCCCGTGAGCAGGGCCTGAACCTGCCCATGATCGACCGACCCAACCGGCCGGTCGGGAGGGCCTGATGCTGCTGCGCCCCGGCCACCTGTCGCTCGACGAACTGCAGGCCATCCATGCGGGCGGCCAGCCGCTGCTGATCGACCCGGCCGCGCTGCCGGCCATCCAGGCCAGCGCTGCGGTGGTGCAGGCGGCGGCCGCCGGGGATGCGCCGGTCTACGGCGTCAACACCGGCTTCGGCAAGCTGGCCGGCACCCGCATCAGCGCCGACGACCTGGCCACGCTGCAGCGCAACCTGATCCGCAGCCACAGCGTGGGCGTGGGCGAGCCGCTCGCCGCCCCGGTGCTGCGGGTGATGCTGGCCACCAAGGCGGCCAGCCTGGCCCGTGGGCACTCAGGCGTGCGGCCGGTGGTGATCGACACGCTGCTGGCGGTGCACAACGCCGGCCTGATCCCGTACGTCCCCAGCCAAGGCTCGGTCGGCGCCTCCGGCGACCTGGCGCCGCTCAGCCACATGGTGCTGGCGCTGCTGGGCGAGGGTGAATTTGTCGTCGACGGCCAGCGCCAGCCGGCAGCCGACGTGCTGGCTCGCCACCGCATCCGCCCGCTGGTGCTGGAAGCCAAGGAAGGCCTGGCGCTGATCAACGGCACCCAGACCAGCACCGCGCTGGCGCTGCATGCGCTGTTCGCCTTCCAGCCGGTGCTGGAGGCCGCGCTGGTGATCGGTGCGCTGACGGTCGATGCCGCGCGCGGCAGCGACGGCCCGTTCGATGCGCGCATCCATGCGCTGCGCGGCCAGCCCGGCCAGATCGACGTGGCCCGGGTCTACCGCGACCTGCTGGCCGGAAGCGCCATCCGCCAATCACACACGGTGGGCGACGACCGCGTGCAGGACCCCTACTGCCTGCGCTGCCAGCCCCAGGTGGTGGGCGCCTGCCTGGACCAGCTGCGCCATGCCGCGCAAGTGCTGCTGCGCGAGGCCAACGCGGTGACCGACAACCCGCTGGTGTTTGCCGACGATGGGGCGATGATCTCCGGCGGCAACTTCCACGCCGAGCCCGTGGCGCTGGCCGCCGACGCCATGGCCTGCGCCATTGCCGAGGTGGGCGCCATCGCCGAGCGCCGCATCGCCATGCTGATCGACAGCAGCGTGTCGCGCCTGCCGCCCTTCCTGACCGCCAACGCCGGCCTGAACAGCGGTTTCATGATCGCCCATGTCACCGCTGCCAGCCTGGCCAGCGAGAACAAGAGCCTGGCCCACCCGGCCAGCGTCGACAGCCTGCCCACCAGCGCCAACCAGGAAGACCATGTCAGCATGGCCACCTTCGCGGCGCGCCGGCTGCAGCCGATGATCGCCAACGTGGCCCACATCCTGGGCATCGAGTGGCTGGCCGCCGCCCAGGGCATCGAATTCCTGCGGCCGCTGCAAAGCTCGGCGCCGCTGGAGGCCGCGCATGCGCTGCTGCGTCAGCACAGCCCTGCGGTGCCTGTCGACCGCTACCTGGCGCCCGACATCCACACCGCCAGCGCCCTGGTGCAAGGCGGCCGGCTGGCACACATCCTGCAATCGCTGTCGGACCTGCCGGCCCTGTGGCAATCTGCCTGACATTCCCACCCACCGAGGAGATCCCCGTGAAGCCCCTGTTCCGTTCGACCCTGCTGGCCCTGGCCGCCACGCTGTCCCTCACTGCCCAGGCCCAGGAGACCAAGGTCGCCATCGGCATCAGCGGCTGGACCGGCTTTGCCCCGCTGACGCTGGCCAGGGAGGCCGGCCTGTTCAAGAAGCACGGGCTGGACGTGTCGATCAAGAAGATCCCGCAGAAGGACCGCCACCTGGCCATTGCCAGCGGCGACATCCAGTGCGCCGCCACCACGGCGGAGACCTGGATCGTCTGGAACGCCAACGGCGTGGCCACCACCCAGATCTTCCAGCTCGACAAGAGCTTTGGCGCCGATGGCATGGTGGTCAAGCCCGGCATCACCAAGATCAGTGACTTGAAGGGCAAGACCGTGGCTGCCGATGCCCCGGGCACCGCGCCGTACTTCGGCCTGGCCTGGATGCTGAAGAAGAACGGCCTGTCGATCAAGGACGTGAAGGTGGTCAACCTGAGCCCGCAGGCCGCCGCCAACGCGATGATCGCCGGCACCGACGGCATGGACGCCGCCATGACCTACGAGCCCTACCTGAGCGCGGTGCGCGCCAAGCCCGAGACCGGCAAGATCATCGCCACCACGCTCGACTACCCGATGGTGATGGACACCTTCGGCTGCACGCCCAAGTTCCTGGCCGACAACCCCAAGGCCGCCAAGGCCCTGGCTGACGGCTACTTCGACGCGCTGGCCATGATCAAGGCCGACCCGAAGAAGAGCTTCGAGATCATGGGCGCCGACGTCAAGCAGTCTGGCGAAGCCTTCGAGAAGAGCCAGGCCTACCTGCGCTGGCAGGACCGTGCCGCCAACCAGAAGTTCTTTGCCGGCGAGCACGCCGAGTTCAGCAAGGAGGCCGCCGCACTGCTGCTGGAGGCCGGCATCATCCGGGCCATCCCGGACCTCACCAAGCTGGCCGACACCCGCTTCATCCAGTGAAGCCGCTGCAGCCGGTGGCGCCGGGCACGCGGGTCGTGCTCGGCATCGCCTTCTTCGTGCTGTTCTTCGCGGTGTGGGCGGTGGCCACGCTGGGCGGCTTCGTGCAGAAGACTTTCCTGGCCGATCCGATCACCATGGTCAAGAGCGGCTGGGTGCTGCTCGCCGAGATGGACTTTGCCGAGGACATCGGCATGACGGTGTGGCGGGTGCTGGGCGGCTTCGCCATCGCCGCGGCACTGGCGCTGCCGCTGGGTGTGGCCATGGGCGCCTGGAAGCCGGTGGAGGCGTTCTTCGAGCCGTTCGTGTCGTTTGCGCGTTACCTGCCGGCATCGGCCTTCATTCCGCTGCTGATCCTGTGGGCCGGCATCGGCGAGGCGCAGAAGCTGGCCGTCATCTTCATCGGCAGCTTCTTCCAGCTGGTGCTGATGGTGGCGGTGGTGGTGGGCAACACCCGGCGTGACCTGGTCGAGGCCGCCTACACCCTGGGCAGCACCGACGGCAGCCTGGTGCGGCGGGTGCTGATCCCGGGCGCGGCGCCCGAGATCGCCGAGATCCTGCGCATGGTGCTGGGCTGGGCCTGGACCTATGTGATCGTGGCCGAGCTGATCGGTGCCAGCAGCGGCATCGGCCACATGATCACCGACAGCCAGGCACTGCTGGCCACCGACCAGATCATCTTCGGCATCATCGTCATCGGCCTGATCGGGCTGGTGAGCGACATGGTGTTCAAGGCCGTCAACCGCCGGATGTTCCCGTGGGCGCAGCTGCGTTGATGACCGGCGTCACGCCCTGGCCGTGCCGCGGGGCGCTGCCGGCTCAAGTCCTGCGCCCTGGCGCCGATGCTGTCCGCATGAGTGTCCTGACCCCTTTGTCACGTGCATTGCGGGCTGGGGATGATGCCTTGGCAGACCAGCGCGACCGCATTGCGCTGATCATGAGCGCACTGTCGGCGGTGCTGCTGCTGCCGTTCACCTTCAACCACTTCGTGGCGGGCCGGGTGCTGCTGGGCACCCTGATCCTGGCTGCACAGGCGATGATGGCGGTCAACGCCTGGTCGCTGCGGGCCGGGCGCGCGCCGGTGGTGCCGTTCTGGGTGATGGTGCTGGGCTTCATGGTGGCGGTGTGCGAATCGGTCCATCGGCTCGGGCTGGCCGGCACCTACTGGGCGTTTCCGACGGTGCTGGTGTCCCATTTCATGCTGTCGCGCCGCCTTGCCTTGCTGTTGAGCATGGTGATGCTGCTGGGGTCGACGGCGCTGGTCTGGCAGGGCCTGGGCCTGCCGGTGGCCGTGCGCTTTGGTGCCACTCTGGCCTTGACGCTGATCATGGTCAACGTGGTGCTGAATGTGCTGGGTGACCTGCAGCGCGCGCTGGTGCAGCAGACGCTGACCGACCCGCTCACCGGCGCCTACAACCGGCGCCATCTGGCCCAGCAGCTGGCGCTGCTGGCACGGCCCGATGCCGCGGCGCTGGGCATGAACGCCCTGCTCGCGATCGACATCGACCATTTCAAGTCCATCAACGACCGCCATGGCCATGCCGCAGGTGATGCGGCCCTGGTCGCGATGGTGGCGGCGCTGTCGGCCCGCAAGCGCCAAAGCGACATGCTGTTCCGCACCGGCGGCGAAGAATTCGTGCTGCTGCTGCCGCGCACCTCGACATCCGATGCACGCCAGGTGGCCGAGGCACTGCGCCAGCGCATCGCCGATTCGGTGCTGCTGCCTGGCCATCCCATCACCGTGAGCATCGGCGTGGGCGTGCAGCAGGCGCACCACAGTGCCGACGACTGGCTGGACGCGGCCGATCGGGCGCTCTACCAGGCCAAACACAATGGCCGCAATCGGGTCGAGGTGTCGACATGAAATCAGCGCAGGCACTGCTGCAGGTGCAGCAGGTCGAGCGTCGCTTTGCGTCGGCCAGCGGCGGCACGCTGGCCTTGCAGGCCACCGATCTGGACGTGGCCGAGAACGACTTCGTCACCATCCTCGGCCCCAGCGGCTGCGGCAAGAGCACGCTGCTGCGCATCGTGGCCGGGCTGGACACGCCCACTGCGGGCCAGGTGCTGCTGGACGGCCAGCGCATCACCGGCCCCGGCGCCGACCGCGGCATGGTGTTCCAGAGCTACACCCTGTTTCCGTGGCTGACGGTGCTGGACAACGTGTGCTTCGGCCTGCGCGAGCGCGGCGTGCCGCGCCCGCAGCAACTGGAGGCGGCCAACGCCTTCCTGCACAAGGTGGGGCTGCGCGGCTTCGAGCAGCACTACCCCAAGCAGCTGTCGGGCGGCATGCAGCAGCGCGTGGCCATTGCCCGTGCGCTGGCCAACCGGCCGCGCATGCTGCTGATGGACGAGCCCTTCGGCGCCCTCGACCACCAGACGCGCGAGCTGATGCAGGAATTGCTGCTCGGCATCTGGGAGGCCGAGCGCACCACGGTGCTGTTCGTCACGCACGACATCGACGAGGCGGTGTTCCTCGGCAGCCGGGTGGTGGTGATGAGCGCCCGGCCCGGCCGCATCAAGCGCGACCTGGTGGTGCCGCTGCCGCACCCGCGCCACTATGCGGTGAAGACCACGCCGCCGTTCGCCGCGCTGAAGGCCGAGCTGACCGAGCAGGTGCGCGACGAGGTGCGGGCATCTCAGGCGCTGGCCTGAGCGGCGCTGCGGCATCCGTATCATGGGTGCCCTAAGGCCGGCGCGGTGCCGGGCCCGGGTCCACCGGATCACATGATGAAGCATCACACCCTCTCCCGATGGGCCGCAGCGGCCCTGCTGCTGGGCAGCAGCCTGCTGTCGGCGCAGGCCGGCAGCCTGGGGACGTCGTCTGCCGTTGGTGGATCGTCCGCATCGGCGGGCAGTTCGGCGTCCAGCGATGCGTCCAGCAACAGCGCCAGCAGCGGCCAGCGGGCCGCGCTGGGCCCTTACCGCATCACCGACGTGGCCGAGGTGGCGGGCCAGCCCGGCCAGGTGCAACTGCAGCTGCAGGCACTGGCGGCCGATGCCCCGGCGCCCCGCCATGTGCTGGTGCTTCCGCAGGCGATCGCCGCACAGCACCGATTGGCCGTCGGCCAGACAGTGACCGCGCGGCCGCAGCCCTATGGCACCGAGTTCGTGCACGGCGGCAGTCAGCAGGCGTTCTACCTGGTGCTGACCGACGGTTTCCAGCGCGAGCTGGCGGCGCAACCGGTGCGGCTCTGACCGCGCCTTGAACTGGCGCGCGCTGCTGGGCGTGGCCCTGGCCCTGGCGCTGGCGGCCGGGGCGGCGCAGGCCGACCTGCTGCGCCACTGCGCGCCGCCACCGCCGCTGGACGCGGTGCAGCACGACCGGCTGTTTCGCTTTGCCGCCCTGGTGCGCGAGACGCTGGACCAGTCGGGCCAGCGCCTGGCCCTGATCGCCCGCGCCGGCACCGACCTGCGCCGCTTTGGCCAGCGCTACAGCCATGCCGGCATCGCCCTGCTGGCCAGCCCGAACACGCCGTGGTCGGTGCGCCAGCTGTACTACGACTGCGACGCGGGCCAGCCGCGGCTGTTCGACCAGGGCCTGCCGGGCTTTCTGCTGGGCGGTGCCGACCCGGCGCTGGGCCACATCGTGCTGCTGCTGTTGCCCGCGCCCGAGGCCGGCGCACTGGAAGCCGCCGCGCTGGACGCCCGGCAGGCCCTGCGGGTGCTGGGCAGCAGCTACAGCGCCAATGCCCATGCGTTCAGCACCCGCTACCAGAATTGCAACCAGTGGGTGGCCGAACTGCTGGCCCAGGCCTGGGGCGGCCTGCCAGCCGATGTGCCAGACGCACGTGCCCAGGCCCAGCAGTGGTTGCGCCAGCAGGGCTACCAGCCCACCCGCATGCAGGTGGCCAACCCGCTGGTGACGCTGGCCGCGGCGCTGATGCCCTGGCTGCACACCGACGACCACCCGGCCAGCGCGGTGCAGGCCCAGCAGTTCGACGTCAGCATGCCGGCCTCGATCGAGGCCTTCGTCCGCCGGCAGGTGCCGGGCGCGCAGCGCATCGAGCTGTGCCACGACACCCGCCGGATGGTGCTGCGCCAGGGCTGGGCCCCCATCGGCGACGGCTGCCAGCCCGCTGCCGGTGACCGGGTGATCCCGCTCGGTGCCGCGCCGGCACGCGCTGCCGGGGCATGATGCTGGCTGTGTCCTGCTTGCCTGGAGTCATCGATGCCGAACCCCCGCTGTTTCCCGTCTGCCAGGCGCGCCGCCGGCGTTGCCACCTGGCTGGCCGCTGCGGCGCTGGCCGGTTGCGCCAGCCTGCAGCCGCCGCAGGCCACACCCGGCCAGACCGAGGCCGAGGTGGTGGCCCGATTGGGCCCGCCCACCGGCCGTTACACGCTGCCGGCCGGCGGCCAGCGGCTGGAGTACGCCACCGGCCCCTACGGCCGCACCACGGTGATGGTGGACCTGGGTGGCGATGGCCGCGTCACCGCCAGCCAGCAGGTGCTGACCGAAGCCAACTTCGCCCAGGTGGGCCCCGGCATGTCGCGCGACGCGGTGCTGCTGCTGCTGGGCCGGCCGGCCGACAAGGCCGGTGAATTCATGAACCGCCAGACCTGGTCGTGGCGCTATCCCACCTATGAATGCCTGTGGGTGCGCATCACCTTCGAGCCCAGCGGCCGGGTGCGGGGCGGGGCGTCCTACCTGCCTGACCCGCGCTGCGATGCCGACCAGTGACCGAGCCGACTTTCCGCCCATGACGATCACCCTGTACGGCATCCCCAACTGCGACACCGTCAAGCGGGCCCGCGCCTTTCTGGCGGCGCAGGGCGCGGCGGTGCAGTTCCATGATTTCAAGAAGGCCGGCGTGCCGGCCGACCGCCTGGCCGCCTGGGTGGCCAGTGCCGGCTGGCAGCGGCTGCTGAACCGCCAGGGCACCACCTGGCGCAAGCTGGACGCCGCCACCCAAGCCGCAGTGACCGATGCCGCCAGCGCCCAGGCGCTGATGCTGGCGCAGGCCAGCGTGGTCAAGCGCCCGGTGGTGGAATGGCCCGACGGCAGCATCACCGTCGGCTTCGACGAGGCCGACTTCGCGCGCCGGCTGTAGCCGGCACGCCGGCCGTCAGGCCTCGGCGCGCAGCGCGGCCTTGTGGATCTTGCCGGCCGGTGTCAGCGGCAGCGCATCGCGCAGCACCACCTGGCGCGGCACCTTGTAGTCGGCCAGGTGCTCGGCGCACCAGTTGCGCACGTCGGCCTCGCGCAGGTTGCTGCCGGGCTTGGGGATCACGTAGACGCGCCCCACTTCGCCCAGCACCGCATCGGGCACGCCGATGCCGGCAGCCATCACCACGCCCGGGTGGCGGTGGATCAGCGCCTCCACCTCGGCCGGGTAGACGTTGAAGCCGCCCTGGATGTACATGTCCTTGGCGCGGCCTTTCAGCGTGATGACCCCACGCGCGTCCACCGTGCCCAGGTCGCCGGTCTGCAGCCAGCCGTCGGCGCTGAAGCCCTGGCCCGCCGCGGCGCCGATGTAGCCCGGCACCACGCCAGCGCCGCGGAACCACAGTTCGCCCACCGTGCCGGGCGGCACCGCCTCACCCTGCGCGCCGGCCACCTTGAGCCGGGCGCCGTCCAGCGGCAGGCCGATGGTGCCCATCAGGTCGGCGTTGCTGCGCTCCCAGGGCGTCATCACGATGGCGCCCGAGGTCTCGGTCAGCCCGTACAGGTTCATCAACGTGGCCTGGGGCATGCGCTCGCCCAGGCGCTGCAGCAGCGCGGCGTCGACGTTGGAACCGCCCGAGAACACCAACCGCACGGCCGACAGGTCGACCGCGTCGATGCGGGCATGCATCAGCAGCAGCGTCAGCACCGTGGGCACGCCGGCCAGCAGCGTGGGGCGGTGCTGCTGCATCAGCGCGATCATGCGGTCGGCCTTGAATTCAGGCACCAGCACCACGGTGCCGCCGCCCACCAGGTGGGTGAGCACGCCACAGGTGATGCCGCCCACGTGGTTCAGCGGGTTGGCCAGGTGCAGCACGTCCTGCGCCGTCACCCGGGTGTGGCGCGCCTGGGCGGTGGCCGCCGCCAGCAGGCTGCGGTGGGTGAGCCCGGCGCCCTTGGGCCGGCCGGTGGTGCCCGAGGTGTAGATCACCATCGCCACATCATCGGCCTGCACCCGGCGGCGCACGGCCGACAGGCGCCCGGCCTCCAGCGGCGTGGCGGCCAGCGCCGACAGGCTGTTGAGCCCGCTGCCGTCGATGGCGATCACATGGCGCAGGGCGGGCAGGCGCGGCCCCAGGCGCTGCAGCATGGCGATGAAGTCGAAGCCGTCATGCTGCTGCAGCGTGAACACCACCTTGGTCTGGCTGTCGCCCAGCATGGCCTCCAGCTCGGTGTCGCGGTAGCGCACGCTCAGGCCCACCGCCGCCACGCCGATCTTGGCTGCGGCGTAGAACAGCACCAGCCATTCCACCTGGTTCAGCCCGATGATGCCGATGCGGTCGCCGCGCTGCAGCTTCAGCCCCAGCAGGCCGCAGGCCAGCTGGTCGCTGGCGGCGTCCAGCGCGGCCCAGCGGACGTGCATGCCGTTGTCGACCACCGCCACCGCATCGCCACGCTGGCGGCCCGCCAGCGTCAGATGGTCGCCGATGGTCACGGGTTCGGACAGGGCAGACGGGGAGGTGGCAGGGGTGTGGCGCATGCCAGGATTGGATCGGCCCGCCGCCCCGGCCCACATCGTCGCTTTCGACGATTCATGCCCGCCGGGGCGCATGTGAGACTGGCCCGTACGCTGCCGCAAGCCTTGCCTGGACCGCTGCCTTGACCACCCTCACGCCTGCAGACACTGCCTTCCGGGACGAGGTGCGCCAGTTCCTGGCCACATCGCTGACGGCCGCCATGCGCCTGGCCGGCCGGCGCACGGCCGGCATCTTCACCGACGCCCCCGACAGCCGCCCCTGGTTCCGCGCCCTGGCCGCGCGCGGCTGGAGCGTGCCGCACTGGCCGGTGGAATGGGGCGGCACCGGCTGGACAGCCCGCCAGCACGACATCTTCGCCAGCGAATGCGCCGCCGCCCACGCGCCGGCGCTGGCGCCGCAGGGCGTGCGCATGGTGGCGCCGGTGGTGCTGGCCTACGGCACGCCCGAGCAGAAGCAGCGCTGGCTGCCCGCCATCCGCAACGGCGACGACTACTGGTGCCAGGGCTACAGCGAGCCGGGGTCGGGGTCCGACCTGGCGTCGCTGCAGTGCCGCGCGGTGCGCGATGGGGACCATTACGTCATCAACGGCACCAAGATCTGGACCACCCACGCCCAGTGGGCCAACCGCATCTTCTGCCTGGTGCGCACCAGCACCACCGGCAAGCCGCAGCAGGGCATCAGCTTCCTGCTGTTCGACATGGACCTGCCCGGCATCACCGTGCGGCCGATCATCAGCATCTCGGGCGACCATGAGCTGAACCAGGTGTTCTTCGACGATGTGCGGGTGCCGGTCTCGGCCCTGCTGGGGCAGGAGAACCAGGGCTGGACCATCGCCAAGTACCTGCTCGTGCATGAGCGCGGCGGCACCTACACCCCGGCGCTGCGCGCCCGGCTGCTGCGCATGCAGGCGATGGCCACCGCCGCCTTCGCCAGCCGCCCGGCCGACGATGCCGAACGCCAGGCCGTGGCCACCGGCCTGGCCGACGCCCAGTGCCGGGTGGACGCCCTGCACGCGCTGGAGCAGCAGGTGCTGGCCGACCGCATCCGCGGCGTCGACCACCCGGTGGCGCCCAACGTCGGCAAGCTGCTGGGCACCGAGCTGCGCCAGCACCTCACCGAACTGGCCGTCACCATCGCCGGGCCGTATGCGGCCGCGCGCCTGCCGGCCGGCGAGGCCGGCGCCCATGCGCTGACCCTGCCCGAAGACGCGCTGTGGGCCATGGGCACCTACCTGAACGACCGCGCGGCCAGCATTTATGCCGGCACCAACGAGGTGCAGCGCAACCTGATCGCCCAGCACTTGCTGGCGGCGCACTGACGAGGCCGGCCGCCATGGACCCGATCTTTGCCCTCGACGACACCCAGGCGCTGCTGCAGAGCAGCCTGCAGCGCTGGCTGCAGGACAACGCCCCTTTCGAGCGCCGCGCCGCGCTGCTGACCACGCCCGGCGCGGTCCAGCCGCTGTGGACGGGCCTGGCCCAGCAACTGGGCCTGCTGGGCGCCGCGCTGCCCGAGGCGGTGGGCGGGCAGGG